>NZ_CALEDC010000186.1 GCF_937949835.1 uncultured Campylobacter sp. | reverse complement strand
AGAAATGAAAAAATTGGCTTTAACAGGGACTGACGGCGATGATATTATGAGCTCATGCAATAATGAGGATACGGTATTTATAGGCGGCAAAGGAAACGATACTCTAACCGGCGGAAGCGGTAATGATACATATGTATTCAATAAAGGGGATGGAGCAGATTCAATCCGGGATGAAAACGGAAATGATACTATTAAATTTGGAAATGGCATAAGAAAAAACGACCTAATTATAAAAAGGAGTGACAACAAAGACTTATATGAATTTGATGATATGATTATCTCTTTTAAAAATTCTCCTAATGACTCGATAGCTATAAAGAATATTATTGCAGATAATAAAATTAGACCTTCTGGCATAATAGAGAATTTTGAATTTGCAAGCGGAGAAAAGCTAAGTTTTGAAGATATTAAGCAACTATCTCTTGTTGGTACCAATAAAGATGACTTAATAAAAGGCTACAACGATATGGATAATGAGATCAAAGGTGGCAATGGAGACGATATCCTAATAGGCGGTAATGGAGTTAATAATATCCTTGAAGGTGGCAGCGGCAATGATACTCTAAGAGGATGCTATGACAGCTATGGTAATCCCGGCATCAGCATGAATGGCAAAAATACCTTCGTCTTTTCTAGGGGTGACGGAAACGATATGGTGGAAAATTTCAAAGACAACGACTTAATTAAATTCAAAGACATAGGAAGCAATGAGGTTAAATTTAATCTAAATTTAGTCGATAATTCGTTACTCATCTCGGATAAACTATCAAATAGTAGCGTCTTGATCAAAAACTACAATGTAAGGACAAATTTAAATTTTCAATTCAAAGACGGCAAAATTCTAGGAAGCGATTTTATTAGTGGGCAAGTAAAACCTATCGACGGTGGAAACACTATGGTGGGGGGCAAGGAAGATAATGTATTTATTTATGACGGAGGAGCAAAAACTATAATGGATCTTGGAGGCTATGATAAGGTCATATACAAAAACCCGGTCAAAAGAGTCCGCTATGACTTTGGTAAAAATGGTTCGAGCGATCTTAAGCTCATCATCACTCCGGCAGATCCTAATGCAAAGAACGATATCTTAGAAGTAAAAGGCTTTTTTAGCAACAGGGATAATGTCATAGAGGAATTTCATATCGGTAAATATCTAAATATCAAGGCAGCGGATATCTATAAAGCATTCGGCAAAACCTATATTGCTAGTGCCAAACCTACCGCATTAGCGATGGATGCCAAACTAGACATAGATAACGAAACCCAAATTTCGCCTCTTTCAAAAAGTTCTAGCGACGGTTCAAATTCCAAATCCGGCTGGGATATGGTTTTAAGTAGCGGCGATAAGAATGAATTAAAGGCTATCGTTTCAAAGTATTGTGATGATTCAAATTTAAACACCCCTGATCTAAATTCCAATCTTAGCGTTAGCAATGCTATGGATCTAAACTCCGCTCCGGGTGTTATTCAAGAAGAGGCTTTAAAAGATAATGCTTTCTTGAGCCAAGATACCGTAAATAAGATCATAGAGCAGCTAAATATCTACGCCGATAACTCGGAAGCTTTGGAATTTAACCAAAGAGATATTCGCAAGGATGATATGCAAGTTTATATGAGCTAAGGGCTATTTAGGATTATACCTTTTAAGGGTTATGCCTTAGAATTATGCCGGCATTTCATTCCCCTTGCCGGCATATCGCTTTAGGTTAGAAACTTTATATGAGGTGGCACATTTAAAACGCCGCCTCATAAGTTGTCGTATATTTTAAAACCATAGCTAGTCAAATGATTAAATTTTGATACGGTAAATTTAAAATGCTTGCATGAGTATAGGCAAAATTCTACAAACATCTCCATCCTTACATGGGTTTTTTATGCTTGCGACCTTTACTCTTCTTAAAAATCCCAAAAAGAACTAGGTTGATTCCATAAACTACAACATATTCGCACCCTTTACGCTCTTCAAAGTCCAATTCACATACACCCTTCAACCAAAACATCCCACTCAAAACCAACCCCTGAAATCCTCCACATTAAAAACCCAATCCTAAAAACGAATGCCTTATCCCTTCATAATTCCCTACCCCCTATGCCTCTCAAAACATCCGCAATATCAGATTCTACCATTCTCTATCACCGAGCCTTTTTATAAGAAACAATGGGGCTTTATGAAAGCAATAAAGCTGGTAAAAAGACAATGAGGCCTATGAAAAAGCAATTAAGCATAATAAGGCCTCTAAGAAACAATGAAGCCTCATAGAAACCGATGAAGTTCTGAAAAAAAACAACTAAGCTGTTGAAAAAATAGAGCTTCTGAAAAGACAATGAATCTATCGAAAAACAACGAAGCGCAATGACGCTTCTAAAAACAATGATGCTCTATCGAGCTTCTAAAAAAATGAGTCTTCTATAATCAATAAAGCTTCCTGGCATTTTTTTATTCTCCCGTTATAATAGGAGCGGTAATCTTTAAATTTATCACAAAATCTATCACAAAGGAGCGAGTATGCATTACGAAAATCTTTTAAGAGTCAAGAAAGGCATAAAGGTCTTTAACGATAAAGCTCAAGAAACTGCTAATCAGAATGAGCTTATATGGCTAGTAAATACCTTTATCTCATATATTAGTAGAGCAAGGCACGATAAGAAAAGAGCGGATAATGCACTTAATGGTATATTGCACTATTATAAAGATATGAAGGTAGATAAAAGAGCTTTAAGCGAAGTAGTAAATAAAGAGTATAAAAAGCTACTAGGCCCAAAGAAAAAACCGACCAAATCAAAAATAGCAGATTATAAGGATTGCTTAAAATCCCTACATAAAAGCGGCCATAGCTATCAAAAAATAGCAGATATTCTATGGAAAAACTACGGCATACAAACCAGTAAATCAAGCGTAGCAAGACTATTAAAAAGATAAAGGTATATATCATGGCTCTACACACCAGAATGAACGCTAAAGCTATTATCTCTCAGATTATGAAGCAAGCAAACGGTATCGGAATATCTAAAAGTAACGTAAGGCGCAATAGCGAGCTTAAAGGACAAAACGGTCATACAAAAAGCATATACGCTCATAGCATTAAAAGCATTCAAAACTTAAGAGCGGTAACTACTCAATATATAGAATTTCTTAAAGCCAAACACGGTCAAAAAATAATGCAAAACATTAATGCTAGCAGTGCAAGAGAGTGGCTACTGCTAAAAGCAAACGAAATAAGCGGAGGAACACTTAATACCTACATATCGGCATTAGCAAAAACCTTTGATAATTGTAGTAAGCTAGGGCTAAACGTATCTGGAAAAGATATTACGGATATCCGCAAAGAATTTAAGAAAAAGGGTATGAACCTTCGTAAAAGGCATTATAACAGAGCCTATGAAGATCCATATAAGATCATAAACAATATGCAATTAAGCTCACTGTATTATATATCCGCTAAGCTGCAATTAGAAGCGGGGCTAAGACTGGATGATGCTATCAATTCAGACAAATGGGAGATTAACGACGATAATAGTATAACCATACTCGGCAGCAAGAACGGCTTATGCTACAGCACTAAAAAGCTAAGCGATAAAACCATAAGGCAGCTAAGGCTTGCCAAAGAAGCAGGATACTATGCCCCAAAGAATGCTTACGTAAAGGATCTAAAAGCAGCAGGAGCGGACAAAAGAGGAACACATGGGCTTAGATATAACTTCGCTCAAGAAAGATACGAAGAGTTACGTAAAGAGGGTATGAGTCATATAGAAGCTTTAGCTCAGGTATCTATAGATATGGGGCATTCAAGAGTAGAGATAACTAGGCATTACTTGGTTGGGCTATAGGCATTATTGGCTTGATTATAGGCATTACTTAGGTTTGATTAAAGAGAGGATAGCTAGATTATATTCTCTCGACATTTAAATACCTTATCAAAGCAAGACCGCATAAGAATATTCCCAGAATTTGCTATCTGCAATAAGGAGCTGCTTTAGCAAAGAAATATTCCGAAAAGTTATAAAATATAAAAAGCATATTTAAACGGCACTTAGTAAGAAGAGAATTTATCCCTGTAATAGATAAAATACTTATTTAGTTGAGGAATTTAAGCTACCTATATATATGAAACTCATGGATTATGGAATTAATGAATTAAATGGGCTTACTAATAGCTTTAGAATATCTGAAATACGTAGTAAGCTCATCCCGGTTATTTTCTAGGACTTAGCTATATTAGAAAATCCTCTGTATGTTTATAGTATTTATCCGTTTATGGCAAGAGCTTTGCTATATCTATGGTATTTGCCGTATATATTACTTTAAGCTTGCCGGATGTATTCTGTTCAATCAACAACCGCGCAAACCCCCTAAGAAACTATCCTTTTTTTTAACTCATCTCTCCCCTTAAAATTTAAACCCCAACCCCTTTAAATAACCTAGCCACCATGTTAGAACCCTACGCGTATTCTCAATATTCGTAGCTTTGTTATAAATCTTTTGTATCTCTTTTTGTGCATGAAAAAGGGTGCGTTCAATGCTATAAGGATCCAGCTTGTTCTCATGGATTTTTTCATATGCAAAGGTTTCTAGTATCTTTCTAAAAGAGTGAAAGACCAATCTATTCTTAGCTATTACGGGAGCATAGGTTTTAAGCGCTTTAACTAGAGTCATATCGCTTAGTACTTCGCCTTGCGTATTGGCAAAGCATAACGGGCAGTGGCTATGATGAGGATGTAATGTTTGCAGCCATTGCCCTACTTCTCTAGGAAGTCCCAGATGTTCATCTCCATTGCTTTTTACCTTATTCTCATCTTGCGGAAATAGTAAGTAGTATTCCCCATCATCGCCTATTTTTAAATGCTCATGAGTTAAATTTCTTACGTTTGAGCTTCTTAGCCCCGTAAGCAGTCCGAATATCAAAGCATTCTTAACTCCTATTTGGTGAGGATAGTTCATAATAAATTTAATAAGTACGGTTAAATCCAAGTCATCTTTTATATATGGGTATTCGCTATGGCGAGGTATATTATAAAAGTCCTTAAACACCTCTTCTGCAAATAATGGATTTTTAGAAATATCTCTTATGCGAGCATATCTGAATAGTCTTTTAATAAGTTTGAATAAAATTTCCAAGGAAGCGTATTTTTCATTATCGTAGTAGTAATCCAGTATCGGCATAATATCCTTTTTACTTATCTTGTTTATATCTTTGTCACAAATATCCCTTAAAGCCTTAAAGCTCATATCTCGTCTTTTAGAGGTTGCTGATGCGACGTTGCCGTTATGTCTGCAAAACTGCTGGTAAACACTCGCTAGAGTATTACTTGGGGCGGCTAGTTTAGTAGAACCATCTACTATTAAACCTTTAAGCGCTTCCTCGGCTTCATTAAGACTTATCTCATCTGCATTGCCTAAAGACTTAATCAGCTTGCCGCCTATTGAGTAGTGATAGTGCCTATGGATAGTTTGCTCTCCCTTTTTATTAGATGAGCGGTAAAATCTAACTGCTATATGCTCATCAATCATTTCTACCATAGTATTTTTGCGATGAGGTAAGGAGAAATTTCTGATAACTTTATCGGGGTCCGTTTTAAAAGCCGGATCGTCTTTAATTTTAGAAAAAACTTTCATAACCGCTTATCCTTTAAAATTTAATATAGTTTCATAGGACAAATTATAAAAGTTTCCAAAGAGTTTAACAAGCTTAAGAACTACTATACATTTTTTAATATATAGTAGTTTCTCTTAAACTACCTGTATAATCTAGCGTTTTTAGCATTTGAAATTTTTTTGAAAAAATTTGAAAAAGCCGTCATGTAGGGCTTTTAAAAAAATCAAAAAACTAAAAATAGGGGGGAAATTTGATAGATGGTGTCCTGCGTTGGATTCGAACCAACGACCCCCTCATTAAAAGTGAGATGCTCTACCTACTGAGCTAGCAAGACATCGTAAGAAGTGGCGCGACGAATGGGGCTCGAACCCACGACCTCCGCCGTGACAGGGCGGCATTCTAACCAGCTGAACTACCGTCGCACCAAAAATCGCACTCGCAGTGCAAGTGCCAAAGAAGTATGAAATCCAAGGATTTCAAAATGGTGGTCGCTGTAGGGATCGAACCTGCGACATCCACCTTGTAAGGGTGGCGCTCTACCAGCTGAGCTAAGCGACCGTTTGGGTTTAAAAAAGAAATGTGATTATATATCCAATACGATTAATTTTCACTTAAACAATGATGAAAAGACTGAAATTGTGCTATACTTGCGACATAAAATTTTATCAAAGGCTCGGTAAATTTAGATGAAAAAGTTGGTTTTCGCCCTGTTTTTAGCGCTTCAAGCCCCCGCTTACTCGCCGAATGAGATCGTAAACGCCATCGCCGCGGTGGCGCAAAATGAAGGCGTCAAGCCCGAGATCCTCTACACCATCGTCAAAATCGAAAGCGACTTCGAGCCCTACACGATCTCCTTTTTGACAAACAAAGCAAACGCCGATTATTTTGGAGGCCTGCGCAATCAAAATATCCGCATCAAAACGAGCAACTACAGCCTAAATTCCAGCAAATGGGTCGTTACGATCATACCGGCAAACGAAATTTACGCCGTGCAGATCGCCAAGTACCTGTATGAGGACGGATTTAGCATCGACGTAGGACTCGGGCAGCTAAACGCCGTAAATTTCAGCCAAAATGAGATAGATTATATATTCAACCCGATGTATAACCTCACCAAATGCGCCAAAATCCTGCGCAAATGCTGGAACGCTAAAGACAAAAATATCAAAGACACGATCGAGTGCTACAACTACGGCATGCGCAAACGCTACTCAAACCCCTACTACAAGCGCTTTTACGAGCATTACGAGAAATTTTTCGGCAAGCCCTATTAAGAGTTAGTAAAATTTCGCTAAAATCGCGCAAATTTTAAAAAAGGATACTTTAATGATACTGATCGCAGG
>NZ_CALEDC010000185.1 GCF_937949835.1 uncultured Campylobacter sp. | reverse complement strand
GCGTCAAGCCGATATCCATCTTGTCTTTAATTTCCGGAACAACGGTGCTAGTAAGGATATTGTTTCGTATTAAAATCGCAACAATCTGCTCTTCAATCTTCGTCATCGCGATCACCAATAAATTTTAATAGAGCTAAGCTTATCGCCAGCATAAATTGCAATTACCATCTTTTTTACCTCTTCCTCTTCTTTGATAAAAAGCTCGGCGCGCTCGCCGCTCTCTAGGGTAAAGACATACGTATCACTCTTTTTTACGTATGCTCTCTCCGTAAATTTATCAAAAATTTCAGACAAAATATAATTAATCTTTGGCGTTCTGATATAGCTTATGTCCACGCCATCACAAAGTGCCAAATAAAGCATCTTTTTTTGAAAAATTATAGTCGAATAAAGAGAGGCGTTCTCGCGAGCCTCTTTGGTTTTATAAAGCATCACCGTAGGCACTACAAGCTCATTTACTTTGTCCATCTTCAGGCACGCTTTGGCATACATATTTGCAAGCGCCTCGCTCTGCTCCTCGATGAATAAATTTCGCACGCTTTCTTGGCAAATACGGTTATACTGACCGATCTGATCCCAGTTGCGCACGTCATCGGCACTAACTGCAAATAACGACGCGATCGCAAAAGCTAAAATATATAAAATTTTCATAGTTTATCGCTTCTTATCTTTGAAATTAGGTTAGAAATTTCACTATTTTTCGCCTTTGCGTTAAAGGTCTCAAGAGCGTAAAGCGCGTCTTCTTTACGACCCTTTTTATAATTGGCTTTGGCAAAAATTATCCAGCTGGCAACGTTGTCCTTATCAAGCTCATTTGACGTAAGAGCCCATTTGATCGCATTGTCGTAGTCTTTCTTATTATACGCTTCTTCGGCTAGCGATAGCGAATACTCAATCTTATTCGTCGCGTAAAATTTGCTCTCCAAGCTCTGCTTATCTTCGCTTAAATTTGAAGTTTTTATCTCAATCCTGGAACTTAGTGGAGCGCTACTTGCGGTATTTGTAGAACCTCCCGAGAAATTTGATTTAGGTGGCAATGGAGCGCGTCCAAAATCTATAACCTCGTTTTTAGGCGGCTGATTTGCGAAAGCTGCGTTATTGGTATTAGGTACGTTAAATGTAGGAGCATTTTGATTGCCAAAATTCTGTCCGCCAAAATTTTGACCGCCGAAATTTTGCGCCTGAGCCTGCCCGCCATAGTTTCCGCCATTTTCGTAATTATTGGTTATCTTAAACCCACCGGAATCCTCGCTGGATAGCACACCCACATCGTTTAAATTTAAGCTTGGGCGTTCCTTTTCATGCTTAGAGGTGCGGGCAACTTTCGGAGCGCTGATATTATAATCTTCTTTGGAGATATTATTTTGCACTGCAAGATCTGCCGCCTGCTGCTCGGCATCATTAGCAGAATTTGTAGCTCCACTCTTATCCTCAATATTTTGATTGATACTTGCCATGCTAACGCTATCGCTATCTTTAAGCAGCCAAAATATCGCTCCGATAGCAACCGAGATCAATATCAAAAGCCCCAAAATCGTCTTGTCGAATCTCAATACGAAATTCGGCTTAGATTTCAAAAAGGAAAACTGCTTTCTGTTTTTGTTATACTCTTCCCATTTTTTTTCAAGTTCGTTTACTTCGTAAAATTCAAGCATTTATTATCCCCGAGCCTATCGCTGCCATCTCTATAATTTTATTATTAATCTGCGAAAAACTAATTTCCGTAGGTTTATTTACTTCGTAATACTCAAAAAGCTCATACATCTTATACATAAGCTTGTTGATATTCCTCATATTACCGTCCGTTAAATTTAAAATCAAATCGAAATTATCGTCGCTAAACATAAAATAGTATTGTTGAAAGCCATGAAGCACAAGCTTTTTTTCAATATACAGCTTGACTTCGCCTAAATTTGAATTAGGAAGCTCGATGCTCTCCCAAATTCTAGTTTTAAAATAATCCTTTGCGAGGCGATCTTCCTCGTCCGTCTTATGCACCGTAAATAAAAATTTAAATAATCTAGTATCTGCCATAAGACGAATTTTTTCTATTAAATTCCCAGGATACAGCTGAGCCTCGTCTAGCAAAATAACGACCTGCTCTACCGCTCCGACATTCGTAGAAATTCCAAATCTCTCTCTGTAAACCCGCATAAAATTTTCATAATTATCAATCGGCTCGCTAGGAGTTGAATGAAAAATCTGCGAATAAAGCTCTAAGAAAAATTCTTTCTCATCAAAAAACGGCTGCGGCACAAATACAACTCTTACCTTTTTTTCAAGATCGACCTTGATCTTATTAAGCAAAAATGTCTTGCCGCAACCCGGTTTCCCGTAAAAAAGTATGAGTTTCAACGGCTTTTGCAAAGCATTTAAAATTTTATGATAAGCAAGGGTCGATTTATCGAGATTAACGAAGTCCGAGACTTCGTTATCCTCGATAAAAATCTCCTTGATCGCCGTATAATTATTATTACTCATTTTCGTAGATAGATTTTGAGTAACCTAGCTCTTTAAGAGAGGTAGCAAGCGGCGCGCCGGTATTGTCGATGATATGTGGAGTTACTACAAATATTAGCTCCGACGTTCGCAAAACATCAGCAGTGCTTTTGAAAAGATTTCCGATTAATGGAATTTCGGCTAGCACAGGCACCCTAGTGTTATCTTTCGACTTAGTTGCACCAATCAAACCGCCTAAAATTACAGTATCGCCATCATCTACCCAAACTACGCTTGAGAGTTTCTTTTGCAAGGTATCAGGTGCGATATCTCTTCTGCCATTCTCTCTCCTTACATTATCTTCAGCATATTTAAGAGAGCTTAAAGATGGATTAATTCGTAGCATAATCCTATTATCATCTGAAATTTCAGGCAAGATATTCAAAAGAATACCTACAAAGATCGAATACTGATCGTCCGACTGAGTACTACCGCCCTGATAATCACCCGTATTAGTGGATTTTAATACATAGTTAATAGTATCACCTACGGAGATAATAGCAGGCTGATTATTCATCGTAGTTACTTTAGGGCTTGAAATAACCTTAGTTTTACCTTTAGTCTCTAGGAAGTTAATCAAACCGTCGATATTGAAATTTAGATTAGCCCCTATCGTCCAAGTTCCGTGAGTATCGCTAGCCTTTCCTCTATTTCCGTTATCTATGTGATAGCCAGAAAGTTTCTTTGGATCCCCGCCCACATAGGTATTAAATCCCAATTGGAACTTACTCCAATCTATACCGGTAGTATATTCATTATTTAGCTCGACAGATATGATATTTACGTCTAGCAAGACTTGGCGACTAAGGCGTTTTTGCATACCGCTTAGATATCTATCTACGCGAGCTATCTGAGACTTCATAGCAGTAACGGTTACTAAACCGGCATTTTGATTTATAATAGGAGCGACTGCGACGTATTTTTCGGTACCGTTATTTAAAACAGAAGTGATTTCCTCGCTAATCTTCTCCCAAAAATCAAATTTCTCCTTAGTGGTGATTTTGTTATCGTCTTTATCTTCGCTATCATTGCTGCCGCTTCCTTCACCTACTTCGACCGGAGCGGAATCTACCGATGATTTA
>NZ_CALEDC010000184.1 GCF_937949835.1 uncultured Campylobacter sp. | reverse complement strand
GAGAGTTTCGGCGGAAATTCCATGCTGATAAATCCCTACGGCGAGATCGTCGCGCGCTTAGGCAAAAAAGAGGCCGTAAAGATTGCTCGAGCGGATTTAGATGAAATTTTAAAATTTCGCGCTAAAATGGATCTTTTAAAAGATATGAAACCTGAAATTTATAAGGAGTTTTGATGAAAACTTTGGTATTTGTGATCGATATGCTAAACGGCTTCGTAAAATTCGGCGCGATGGCCGATCCTAGCATAGCAAAGATCGCTCCTGCGGTGATTAGGCAGATTGAGGCGGCGAAAAACGTGCATTTCATCTGCGACGCTCACGCCGAGCGGGATTTGGAGATGAAGCGCTACCCGATCCACTGTCTAGTTGGCTCGCCCGAAGCGGAGGTGATCGAGGAACTTGCGCCCTACGTAAGCGAGCAAAACGTCACTTTTAAGCGTAGCACGAATGGCTTTCATAATTTGGATAAGAAAATTCTGGGCGGCTTCGATCGCTTTGTGATTACGGGCTGTTGCACCGACATCTGCGTGATGCAGTTTGCGCTTAGCCTGCGCACCTATCTCAACGAAACGGGAGAGGATAAGGACGTCATCGTTCCGCGAGGTGCGGTAGCTACATACGATGCGCCGAACCATGAGCGCGGCTACTATGACGAATGCACGCTAAGCTTAATGCAAAATGCGGGGATTTTGGTGATTTAAGCTGCGCTTGATTCAAATAGAATTTTAAGCAAAATTTTGTAGCGTATAAATTTTTAAAATTTAGAGCCGCTCTTAAAATTTTGAAATTTTTTGAGCGGTAGAATTTTCAAATTTTGTGTTACTCGTAGAATTTTAAGACTCTAACCCTTTACGGATTTTAGCTTTGTTTTACCGCGACTGCTTTTGCGACGAAAAATCCCACTACTCCAGAAATTATCGAGCCTAAAAATACCGCGAGCTTGTCTGTGTAATGATACATATCGCTGCCGCCATATGCGAGGCCATCGACAAAAAGTGCCATCGTAAAGCCGATACCACAGATAATTGCTACTGCGTAAAGCTGCGGCCAGCCTGCGTTTTCGGGCATGTAGGCGATTTTGGCTTTGATTAAGATCCAGCTGAAGGCAAAAATTCCGATCTGTTTACCGAAAAATAGCCCTAGCATTATACCCATCGGCACCGGACCGAAAAGGAAGCTAGGACTGATACCCGCTAGCGAAACGCCTGCGTTTGTAAAGGCAAAGATTGGCAGGATGAAGAAATTTACGGGGTAGGCTAGTCCGTGCTCCATATCCTTTAGCATAGAGCCCGAGCGGGTCTTAAGCGGGATACAAAAACCCGCAAGCACTCCTGCGATGGTCGCGTGGATACCGGAGTTTAGTACCATCACCCACAGCACCACGGCCACGATGATAAACGGAAGCTTTTTATCGACACCAAGTCTGCTCATCGCTAGCATTATTGCGACACAGGCAGCTGCGCCGCCTAGATAGATTGCGTTTATGGTAGAGGAATAAAACAAAGCGATGATTAAAATTGCACACAGATCGTCCATTATCGCAAGCGTCAAAACGAAAATTTTAAGGCTAGCTGGGATTTTTTTGCCTAAAAGTGCCATCACGCCCACGGCAAAGGCTATATCTGTCGCCGTAGGGATCGCCCAGCCCTTCATCGCGACGGCATCGCCCCAGTTGATGATCGAAAATATGATCGCAGGCATCATTACTCCGCCCAGAGCCGCGAAGCTAGGAAGTAAAATTTGAGAGAAATGGCGCAACTGCCCTTCGATCTTTTCGCGCTTGAGCTCAAGTCCGATGGCAAAGAAAAATATTGCCATAAGCACGTCGTTTACCAAAAAATGCATCGATTCGTCGAGCTTTGCAGAACCCACGCCTATGGTAAATCTCAAATGCAAAAACGCTTCGTAATATTTCGATAAAAATTCTACATTTTGAGCTACGATCGCAAAAACCGCGGATAGAAGTAATATAACGCCGGCGCTACTTTCGCTTGATAAAATTTTCTTAATGATATGTTGCACATGTTTCCTTTAAAATTTTGCCTTAATTTTATGCAAATTTTAATTAAATTTTTATCAAAACGGGCTAGTTGCTCGGTAAATTCGGCATTATTAGCATTGCATAAAGTATTATAAACATTATGATCGTAGGGCCTTCGTTGATCGCACGGAAGTATTTTCCGCTCCTGTGACACTCGTTTTTTTCAAATTTATACATATAATAATACAGCCACAAATGATAACAGATTAGCAAAACCCCGGCTAGTAATTTTATATGAAAATATCCCATTTTCATAAGCCCCGGATTTAAAACGATAAGCATCACGCCGCTAAAAACCGTCACTGCCATCGCTATCCAGCCGATCGCGTGATAGAGCATCCGCTCCATCTTTTTAACGACCTTTACGAAATCCGGCTTGTCTAAATTTTCAGCGTGATAAACATACAGACGCGGCATGTAAAACAGCATCGCCATCCATGAAATAAAGCCCGCAAAATGGACAAATTTAAACCAATAGTAACTCATTTTTTCTCCTTAATCTCTCATTAAAATTTCTTTTCGCGTCTCGAATTCTTCTTTAGAAATCGCGCCTTTTTGATACAGCTCAAAGAGCGCATCGACTTTTTTTAGACGTCCTTCGTAGTCGTCCTCCTCCGTCTCACTTGCAAAAGCATTTAAATCTTCCACCCAAATTCCTACGAAAAATATGTCTAGCAAAATCCAAATTCCCTAAATCGCCCAAAACAAAAAGCCCACCAAAAACCATAGTGTAAAGCTCCCTAGCCAAAATAGCGCGATTTGAGCAAATCCGCTGATAAATTTGCCGCAATAAATTCTATGCAGTCCGCCGCCGATCGGCATAGCTGCGATCCACGAAAACGCACCTAAAAACCAAAGCGCGTAAGCGATGTAATTATTTCTCTTCATTTTTCTCCTTTTTTGCGGTGCGTAAGCCCTGAAAAATAAAAATCACGACGGCTAGATCTATCATCACGTCGGCGAAATTAAACACTGCAAACTCAAACCATTTATGCCACGCGACGTAATCCACGACGCCGCCGCGAATGAAGCGATCGAGCAGGTTCGAGCAGCCTCCAGCAAGCATCAGCGCAAACGGCATCCAGTGCTCGCAAAAGAGCTTTTTATGACAAAATACATACGCTGCAAGCGCTGAGATCAGCGCAATCTGGATAAATTTTAAATTTTCGCCCAAAAACGCAAACATCGAAAACGCAACGCCGCGGTTAAGCGTAAGCTCTAGCGAAAAAAACTCCCCTTGCCACGAAAAGCCGTTTAAAAACAGAAGTTTGATCGTTTGATCGATCGCAAAGATCACCGCGAAAAGCAAGATAAATTTAATACAGGTTTTAGCCATCTTGCAATCCAAATTTAAATATGTAAAGCCTGCATTTTTTGTCCGCGCCTTTTGTACCGAGCCATGAGCTTGTCGCGCCGTAAAATTTCACCGCAACGCTACTCATTTAGGGCTTTGGTAAAAAATTTCTCGACCTCGTCCATTCGCTTTTGAAGCAGTTTTTCGTTTTTGCCCTCGATTAAGAGGCGGATAACGTTTTCGGTGCCGGAGTAGCGAAAGAGCGAGCGGATCTTGTCCGCTTTGAGGCTTGCTTCAAGCTCCTTTAGCCCTTTTAATTTTTCAAGCGGCTTTTTATCCGAAATTTTTAAATTCTTTAAAATTTGCGGATAGGGCTTAATCATCCCCGAAAATTCGCTTGCCTTCTTTTTCATATCCAGCATGCAGGCGGCGAATTGCAGCGCGCTTGCGATGCCGTCGCCCGTTTTGGCGTAATCGCCAAAGATCACGTGCCCGCTCTGCTCGCCGCCAAAATTTGCGCCTAGTTCGTGCATCGTCTCAAGTACAAATTTATCGCCTACATTGCAGCGATGAAGCGCGATGTCGTGTTTAGCTAAAAAATCCTCCAGCGCAGAATTACTCATCACTGTGGCTACCATTTTATTGCCTGCTAAGCGATTTTTTCCTTTCAAATAGACTGCTAAAATTCCAAGTAGCGCGTCGCCGTGGATGATCTCGCCGTTTTCGTCCACGACTACGAGCCTATCGGCATCCCCGTCGAAGGCAAAGCCGACATCGGCGCGTAATCTTTTGACCTCCGAGGCTAA
This sequence comes from uncultured Campylobacter sp., assembly GCF_937949835.1. Classification (GTDB taxonomy): domain Bacteria; phylum Campylobacterota; class Campylobacteria; order Campylobacterales; family Campylobacteraceae; genus Campylobacter_B. Next base: position 8,194 of record NZ_CALEDC010000184.1, on the reverse strand, counting down.
ATTTTGCGGGCTTAGCGCGCCGCAAGCATCATTAATATTTTTGCCGTTAGGCTCGTCGCCGATGACGATCGTTTCGGCCCCCAGCTCATTAAATACGGTAGGCGCGACCCTGTAGCTTGCTCCGTTTGCGCAATCAAGCACGACGCGAAGCCCGTGCAGCGTCTTTTGCTTCGGGAAGGAATTTTTAATATGCACGATGTATCTGCCGATGACGTCGTCCACGCGCTTTGCAGCGCCTATTTGCATCATTTTGGTGCGCGCCTCAGAGATGAGCTCGTCGCTGAAATAAATTTTTTCGATCTGCGCTTCCTCTTTTTCGTCGAGTTTAAAGCCTTCGCTGTTGAAAAATTTAATACCGTTGTCGTAGTATGGATTGTGGCTCGCGCTTATCATGATGCCTGCGTCGCAGCGCATATCCTCGGTGAGAAATGCGATTGCGGGAGTAGGCATCGGTCCGATCTGGCGGACGTTATAGCCTACCGAGGTAAGGCCCGTAACGATCGCTGTTTCTATCATATAGCCGCTTCTGCGGGTATCTTTGCCGACTAAAATCATATTCGTAACGGAATTTTTCCTAAAGTAAATCCCCGCCGCCATCGCTACGCGCATCGCAAGCTCGGCGGTCAGAAATTCCCCTGCCTTGCCGCGTACGCCGTCCGTTCCGAAAAGTTTCATTATCAAATCCTTGTATAAAAATCGGCAAATTCTACCAGAAAAAGTTTAATCTACATGAATTTAAACTATATTTAAATTTTACTTAAATTAAGCGTCGATTAAATATTTTTTACGTATAATCGCAGGTTCAAATTTAACTGAAAAGGAACATTATGGCAAATCACAAATCCGCCGAAAAACGCGCGAGACAAACCATAAAAAGAACGGAGCGAAATAGGTTTTATCGCACCAGAGTAAAAAATATCACAAAAGCCGTAAGAGAGGCGGTCGAGAGCAAGGATCTAGACGCAGCGACTCAGGCTCTAAAAACGGCTAATGAAAGCTTTCACAGCTTCGTAAGCAGGGGCTTTTTGAAAAAACAGACCGCGAGCAGAAAAGTAAGCCGCCTAGCCAAACTCGTAAATTCTTTAAAAACCGCCGCGTAAGAGCTCCTTACGCATAAAATTTAAATGCTAGCCGATAAACTAAAGCCTTTTTTGGATCGCTACGACGAGCTTTCGCGCATGCTTAGCGATCCCGCAGTTACTGCAGATATCGCTAATATGACGGCGCTATCTAAGGAGCAGCGCAATATCGAGCCGATCAAAGAGGCGGCTAGCGAGTATCTTAAAATTTTAAATCAGATCGAAGAAAACAAAGCCTTGCTAAGCGATGCCGATCTCGGCGAGCTAGCCAAAGAGGAGCTTAAAAACTTAGAGAGCGAAAAACCGCAGCTCGAAGAAAAAATCAAAATTTTACTGCTTCCAAAAGACCCCAACGACGATAAGAATATCTTTTTAGAGATCCGCGCCGGTACGGGCGGCGACGAAGCGGCGCTGTTTGCGGGCGATCTGCTCGGCGCATATCTGCGCTACGCCGATCTTCGCGGTTATAAATGCGAGATCGTAAGTACCAGCGAAGGTAGCGTCGGCGGTTATAAAGAAGCTATCTTACTCGTAAAGGGCACGGGAGCGTATTCGCGGCTGAAATTTGAAGGCGGCACCCACCGCGTGCAGCGCGTCCCAGAAACGGAGAGCCAGGGCAGGGTGCATACCTCCGCGATTACCGTCGCCGTCATGCCCGAGATTGAGGATAGCGAGATACAGATCAATCCGAACGACCTTCGCATCGACGTTATGCGCAGCTCCGGCCACGGCGGGCAGTCCGTAAATACCACCGATAGCGCCGTTCGCATCACTCACATCCCGACCGGTTTAGTCGTCACCAACCAAGACGGCAAGGATCAGCACAAAAACAAAGAGGCGGCGATGAAGGTGCTAAAGGCGCGCCTTTACGATATGCAGGAGCAGGAGCGCTTAGAAAAAGAGCGCAAAGATCGCAAGGATCAGGTGGGTACCGGCGACCGCTCGGGGCGAATTCGTACCTACAACTATCCGCAAAACCGCATCAGCGACCACCGCATAAATTTAACACTTTACCGCCTAGACGCGATCATGGCAGGGGGCTTGTTCGACGAGATTATCGATCCGCTCATCGCACACTCTCAAGCCGAAGCGATCGCAAACGCGGGCTATTAAGCCTTTTAAAATTTAGACCTTGCATCCGCCTGCTTTGCCGAATTTTGCCTCGATTAAAAGCACCAAGATGAAGAAAATTTTTTCGTCGTTAAACTTCGCAAGCTCGCGTAGGCCCTGATCTGCGCTTATGAGCTTGATATCGTTTGATTTCAAAATCACAGCGAGCTCGTCCGCACTAAAGCCCATTTTACCAGCGATCTCTCTGATATTGTAGGACTCGATCGCGCCGATGATGCGATCCATATTACAAAAGCCCGGATTCTTGCGGCTCAACACCACGTCCAAAAACTCGCCCCAGAGCTTTACGATCTTCTTTCGCCTCGTGATTATATGCAAGATCGCGACGCAAAGCAGGCCGAATCCCGCGATCTTATGCAGGCTCATCCACGTCTCGTCATATTCGCCGCGCGCAAAGTAGGCGCCCGAAAAGCCCAAAATGCAAAGCGCGCAGCCTATTAGCACGATGAGCGCAAATTTATAAACAATCCCCGCCTTAAGCATCAAATCTCCTTGCTTTTTTTAAAATTTAGCGACTTCACGCGGAGTGCCTGCAAGCGCTAAGCTGCTGCACCGGTACGCCTCGTCGGTCGCCGCTATCGTATCGCCTCGGCGTTATTGCGCCACCCGCACCGCTGCTTGCCTATACGCTCCGCGGATCGCCATCATCGTATCGCGACGTTTGCACTACTTGCACTGCGCTTTCCCTACATACGCATCCTGTCGATCGCGGTTGCCATATTGCGGCATTTTATGCTGTCGCCGCCGCAATCACGCCGCGCCCTTGTGCTGCCGATCCGCCGCCACGGCAACGTTGTTCGTTTTGATCGTAGCGCCGTTACGATGATGATATACCCGAGCGAAGGTTATGTCATACGGCGCCGAGTAGGTACGTATCGCCGCGTCTCTCATCAGCCGCGGCGTGCCGTCTGCGCCGTCGATGTGTTGCGCGCCATCCGACGCGCTACCGACTTATCGCGACGCTCGCGCATCGCGCCGCCGCCGCCGCCCGCTCATTTAGCACGCCGTTACGCTACCGATCGCGGCTCGGTTTAAAATTTTATCTAGGCGACGTCTCCTCGGCAGATCATCTTGCGTTTAAATTTTACCGACTTAATTTCGCGCAAAATCGCGATCACGCGCCGTCTACCGACCTCCAAGCCGCTCGCCGCGCCGTAGTGCCTGCCCGCCGCCGACTGCGCGCGAGCGCCTAGCCACGCGGGTGCCGATGCCCATATATACGAACACCGAGTGCCTCGGCTAAATTTTATCGCCGCTTAATATAAATGAGTAATTTTAATAAATCTGGATTTAAAAAGATATGAATTTAAAGGCAAAATCCCTGCGGCGTGAAATTTAGACAACCGATTTAAAGCTCTATCGTCCGCTCAAATATGTCCTCAAGCCCCGTTTGATGCACGATCGCTAGCATGCCGAGGCTCGGTAGATCCGCGCGCAGACCCAGTAGCAGCTCGCGCGCTGCGGCCGGATCGAGCGCGGACGTGATCTCGTCCGCGAAAACAAAGCTCGGCTTGTGGTAGCGTATCCGCGCAAAACTAAGCCGCTGCGCCTCCCCGCCGCTTAAAATTTTAACGTAATCGGCGCGCGAGGTTAACATGCGGGCAAATTTCTCAAGCCCTACGCTGCGTAAAATTTCTAAAAATTCCGCATCGTCTGCGCGCGGCGGCTGCGGATAGGAAATGAGCTCTTTTAGGCTAAGCGGCGCCAGATAGGGCTTTTGCGGGATAAACATCACGCCCGTGCGCGGCAGGCTGATCTCACCGCGGCCGTATCTCCAAAGACCCGCTACGTAGCGCAGAGCCGTGCTTTTGCCCGCGCCGCTCTTGCCTCGCAGCATTATAAACTGCGCAGGCGCAAGCTCGAAACGTAGATCCTCGATCAGCGGCTCGCCCGCAGGCGTGAAGACCGACAAGCTCTTGCAACGAGCGGAATTTTCGTCGCTTTGTGTGGCGCAAGCACGCAGATTTGCGCTCTCGTCGTCCATGCGCGAGATGAACTCATAGATCCTCTGCACGCTCGCCGCCCACTCCATGATCTGCTTGTAATAGTCCATAAACCACGCAAATCCGTCCTGCACGCTGTAAAACGCCGAGCGCGCCTGCATCATGTCGCCAAAGCTCATCGCCTGCGACAAATACAGCGGCAAGCAGGCAAAGATCGGGATTAAATTCGTGATTTTTAGGTAGCTTGCCGAAAAGCATTCGAGGCGAAATTCCGTATTCATGATGCTGCGCCAGTTTCTCATGATCTCGCCGAAGCTCGCGCGAAAGCGGCCGCGCTCGGCATCCTCTCCGCGCATAAAGGCTACGGCTTCTGCGTTTTCGCGCACGAGCAACAGATCCGAGCGGTAATCGGCTTCGGCGCGCTGCTTAGCAAAATTTAGCCCCCTAAGCCTGCGCCCGATGAGATGCGTGATCAGCGAGCAAAGCAGCGTATAAAGGAGCGCGACGTAGAGCAAAAAGCCCTCGATCTCAAAGTGCATGCCGAAAATTTCAAATTTCAACACCTTCGAGACCTGCCACAAGATCGCAACGAAGGCGATGAGCTTGGCAAGATTATAGACGAGCGATTTTACGAGATCGACGCTTTTTTGCACGAGCAGCAAGCTGTCCTCGGCGATACGCTGATCGGGGTTGTCTAGCTTTGCGATTGTTTTTGAAATTTCACGATCTACGCGAGTTTTAGATGAAATTCCATTCTCGCTTGCGCCGCTTTGCCCTGCTGCATTTTGCTCCGCCGTGCTCGGTAAAATTTCAAACCCCTTTGCGTCTCTATGTAAAGCTGCGCTGTCCGCCTCGACTGCGGAATACTCTGCGCGCTCGTTTAAATTTTCATCTAAATTTACGTCGCCGGGTTTTTCTAAATTTGATCCGCCTGTGGCGCTGAAATTCCCCTCAAGGCTAGTGCGGTAGAAGTTTGCGTTATATAGCCATTTGCGCTCCATCGTCGCGCTTAGCCGCTCGCGCCAGACGATTACGAGCAGTTTGCGAAGCCAGCTGCCGCAGACGATGAAAAGCACAATGAGCGCCGTGTAGAGCAAAAACTCGCCCACGAGCGCGGGAATGAGCTCGCCTTTAAGCTCGCTTAGCGCGTCGTAAAAGCGCTTATCCCACGCGTTCATCAGCACGCTGATTTTGATGATAGCGAGGCTAAAACCAAGCGCGAGCAGCAGCAGTGCCCACAGCTTCGCCGCGCCCTTGCCGAACCAGTGCGGACGTAGAATTTCAAAAAATTGCTTTAGCGTTTTCAAATTTTCTCTTTAAATTTTAAAATTTAGCGCCGGTTGCAGCGAGATCGCGGAATTAAATTTGATCCCGCAGGCTCGCGAGCGGATTTTATGCTCGCAAGTCTGCGCGTTTAATTCGCTTGGAATTTCGCGAGATTAAATTTATCGCCCTTGCCCGCATCGCCTGCGCTAATCAATCGCTAATCAACCAAATCGCGAGCTAAATTTTAATCCCGCGGCTTCGTTCAAATTTTACCCGCCCGCCATGCGCGGATTGCGATAAATTTAGCTCACGCGCCTTTGCGTGCTCGCTCCGCTCGCAGCTTTGCAAGTACAAAATCCGCGCGAACGAATGCAAAATTTAATCGCGCTCTCGTTATTCGCGCAAAGCCCGTCTGCAGACTTCGGCGCACCGGATTGCTCAAGCTTAATGAGCGCCGATCAACTCATACCTTCATGCAAGCCCCGCTGCGCTCGCGCCGACGCCAACCCGCGCGATCTGAGAGCATAAAGCTTTGCGAATACGACTTACTCGCAAATTTTATGCATCCCGCCCAAAGCAAGGCGCGGGCAGACTTTGAGCAAAACAGCGCCTTAATATTTATAATTAAACGTCAGCATAAAATTCCGCGGCTCGCCGTAGTAGTTGTTTTGCCCCGCTACTCTGTTATTTTGATTGACGAAGTAACGCTTGTCGGTTATGTTTTTTACCGATAAATTTAGGCTAAAATTCTCGTTATATTCATACGCGGCGTTGGCGTCCCATATCATGTAGCCGCCCTGTACGGGGATGTCATTAGCGGGGTAATAAGCGCCCGTTGAGATATTGTGCCTAGTATATTGGTTGTCGGTCTTGCTCTGATATCGAAATCCGGCGCCCAAAGTGATCTTTTGCTGCGCTACGAGCGGAATTTCGTAGCTGCTGTAGAGCTTAAACATACGCTTAGGGATCCAAGGCTTGGCATTGGCACCCTTGCGGTAATCGACGTTGCTTAGCGCCGCAAAACGCCTCTCGTCCTTCATATACTCGCTTTTATTGTAGGTATAGCCTCCGAATACTTTCCACTCATCGGTAATTGCGCCGTTTGCTTCTATGTCAAAGCCTCTGGATCTGACCTTGCCGCTGGCTACCGATCTGCTTAGACCCGTAGCGTCGTAATAATCGTAGTCGGTAACGGCTCTATTTTCCTGCTCGATCTGAAAGAAAGCCACAGTTGTATTTAGCGTGCCGTCGAAAAATTCCGACTTCACGCCCACTTCGGCGTTATAGCCTACGATCGGCTCTAGAATTTTTTCGTTTCTATCCCTAGCGGTTTGAGGTTTATAAATTTCGGCATAGCTCGCATATAGCGAATGATCTCTCGAAAAATCCCACGTAAGCCCCACGTAAGGCGTGATCTTGTGTTTTTTAACGATATCGTCTTCGCTGTGGCGGCCCGTGCGATAGTTATTCGTAGCGCTTTCTCGCTTTAGCCTTGAATATCTACCGCCTACGAGCAGATGCCAATCATCGTTAAAATTATATCTCGTGCCCATCGCAACCATCTGCTGATAAATTTTAGTCGTGTAGTAAAGATTGTAGCAGCGGGTTCCAAGCGCGCATAGCGCGGTCGTATCATTCCAATTAGGCTCGTTGTTTATAAGCCCCTTATTAAAGCTCTCATACGTCAATCCCGCTGCGCCGCCGTAAACGTCTCTATCGCGCTGCGCGAATCTCTCCTTCGACGCAGTAGCGTTTATGAAAAAATCATGGCTCTGTCCGAACAGCTCATAGTTTATATCGCTACCTACTTGAAAGCTTAACTCTTTACTGCCGTTGTCGTATCTGTCATAGCCTATGTATCTGCTCGCAGGATCCCTGCCCACTCCGTGCCAGCCGCCGAATTTCAACAAGCTCTCGCTGTGAGTATAGTTTAGTTTGGCGTAAGCCTTGATATTATCGCTAAATTTATGATTTAGTTCCAAAAACGTATTATATTTTTCATAAACCGACCTGCTCCAATCCGATATAAAGGTCGTTCTTTTGCTTAAATTTAATGCATTGCCGTCCTTGCCCACTACAGGAATGCCGAAAGGATCGTAAACGCTTCTTGTCTTTTGATAGATCACGCCGGCTAAAATTTCGCTAAAATCTCCTAGATCAGCTCCCACCATCGCCGATGCCGCGCCACGCTCGGTGCCTTGTAGATCTCTATAAGAGCCCTCCTTGCCGCTTAAACCAATGAGCCGTCCTCGAACCGAGCCGCTTTCGTTTAAGCCGCTCGTTACGTCCACGCTGCCGCGATAATAATCATAGCTGCCCGCGCTTAGCGATAAATTCGCTCCGAGCTCTTTTTGAGGGCGCTTCCTTACTAAATTTATAGTTCCGCCCGGCTCGCCGTTACTCTGCGTAAGACCCGCGACGCCGCGTAAAACTTCGACGCGGTCGTAAAATGCCAAATCCGTGTGCTCCTTAGACTGCCCGTAAAGCCCCTGCGCCGCAAGCGCAGTAGTGGATTGCATGCCGTCTTCTTGGATATTATCGATGTTAAATCCCCTTGAAATCGGCAAACTCATACCGAATCTGCTAGTAGCGGTAATACCCGGTACGTAATTTAGCGCGTCGTCGACCTTGGTAAGGCTCAAATCCTTTATGAGCTGATCGGGCACGACGGAAACGGTTTGAGGCGTCTGGCGGATGCTTAGATCAAGGCCCGTGGCGGTATTCATATTATCGGTCGTATACATCCCTGTGCCCTCGGTAGTGGACAGATCGGCC
>NZ_CALEDC010000183.1 GCF_937949835.1 uncultured Campylobacter sp. | reverse complement strand
TGCAAAATGAAATTACGTTTAAATTTTAGCCCGTGATATGCATATCTTGGGGCGGGAAGGGGCTTGAATTGCGAGGTCACACCTCTCGCAGAGGCGGCGCTGCTCCGCAGCACCGCATTGCTCTGCTCGCCCACAAACCCCACCCATCCCCCGACGATGCCAGAGGTACGGACTGCGTCCGAGCATTTTTATTTAACGGCTTGCGTTACATACTTTGATTTTAAAATTCCTCGCTGCAAAATTCTAAATTTAGTAGTAGAATTCCGCACTGGGGAGTTATAAATTTCTATTCGCAGACTATGCGCGCGGAGTTCTTTCGGGATTTTAGAATTCCGCGGAATTTTAAGGGGAAAATATGAGCTATTTTAAAAATTTACTCTCTGATTTGCGAAACGGCAGGCTCGCGCTGCACCCGATTTTGCTTGCGGCGACGTTTTGCATAGTGAAAATTTCGTGGCCTTATTTAATAGGACCTACGGGCGATGATGGCTCGGGCGGGACAATCTTCGGTAACTTCATATTTTGGGACCTTGCAGCATGCGCGTGTTTCATAGCGCTGGGCGCACATCTTGTCTATGTGGCGGGGCGCGGCAGCAAAAACAGCCAAAGTAGTAGCTGCGAAAACAGCGACTACGAAGGCGCGATGCAACCCCGTGGGCTGCGCTATTTAGTCGTGCTACGCGCTATCTTATGTGCCCTATGTATCATCGCTTGCGTGGTGGGCTATCTTACCGCGGATATAAACTATCAAAAATTAGGCGTTCTAAATTGGTTTTTTCCGACCGCGCTAGCAAGCGCTTTCATATATTTGGTTGCGATCTGGGTTGTTACGACCGACTCTGAAATAATAGCTTGGGGCGCTGTCTTTGGAACAAGCTATGTAGTCGCTTGCTATGTGGTTTGCAGATGTTTTTTTGCCATTCCTGGGGGATATGGCGGGTTTGCATTTTGGAAAGGGCTGGAGATAATATTTCCGCTAATTTGGGCGTTTCATTTCAAGCGCACCTACAAAAAGCGCCTAGCAGAGGAGATGCGCGAGGCGTAATGGCGAGCTGAACGCAGAATTTTAGTCAAAATTTTACGCCGCTAAGCGCAGTTTAAAATTA
>NZ_CALEDC010000182.1 GCF_937949835.1 uncultured Campylobacter sp. | reverse complement strand
ATGAGATATTCGGCGGCGTGCTGAGCTTAAATCATTCACAGCGACGTAAAGTACGAAGTATGCACGGCGGCTAAAATTAAAATTCGCAGCGGCTAAATTTAAAGCCCGCGCGGCGATAATCAAAGCAGCGCCCGCCGTTCATCTGTGCAGTGCAAGCAGTGAGCCGCACATTAAAATTTAAAGGTATAAAATGAACGAAGATTTTCAAAGAGCGAAGCTGCAAGGCACGCTCGGCGCGCTCTGCCTACTGGTCGGCAGCGCGGCGTATTCTATAAAAGGCGAGATCGCGTACCTGGATTCTCAAATCTTAGTGTGGATTTTTGCCTTCACATTCCTTTACCACGCGCTTAAAAACATCCAAAATATCACGGGTCCGCAGGTTTTTATAATCTTCAAATACGCTTACAGCATTGCGCTTGCGGCGCTACTATATTTTTCAGCCATTTATATACTCAGAAGATGTGATTGTAATAGGCTGCAAATATACGTGCCGTATTTGATATTTGCGGTTACGCTCGCTTGGATAATTATAAATTTTAAGTTGCGCGCTGCCACCGGATGTAGGCTTTTCGCCGTATACGCCGCACTACTAACTGCATATGTCGGCGCAAACATCCTATATGGCATGCTTCAAGTACTAGCTCCCGAGCTTATAACGGCTAGCGTCGTAAAATACATGGCGCTAGCGAATTTAATCTTCGAGCCCTTGGCGCCCGCGGTACTGCTTCTTGCGTGGCTTAGCATGAAAAACTCCGCCAAAGCAAAAGATATATGGAGCTAAGCAGAGATAAAATTTGCTCGCGTTTATACTCGCGCGGAGTTTAAATTTAGACTGCGCCGGGGCGTTTGCAAAGATAAAATTTCACGCTGCTTGCGCTGTTTTGGCAAAGACACGGTCGCTGTTCGTCTGCGCAGTACAAGCTTTGGGCTGTATCGGCGCTATCCTCGATATGAAATTTAAGCAAATGCCATTTTATACGACTATAAGCCCGCTTCGCCGCACTCGTAGCCAAAAATTTTAATCCCCGTATCGCTCTGCTCGTAGCGTAGCGCGGGGATTTTTTGCAGTAGATTTTTTAGCTTTTCCAGATCGTTTTTTCGCCCGCCGTCAAAGGCTCGCGGCACCCACACCCACGCGATCTCGTCGTATGCAAACGAGCCCACCGAAAAACTAGCTCGCTTTGAGCCCGCCTCCCATTTGGAGGAGTTTTTGATCGCGTAGAAGTTTGGATAGAGGATTTTTTTGATGATGAAGCATTTGCAAAATTTAAAATCCGCGAAAAACTCCGCCCACGTCGCATCCTCGGTAAAATAGCCCTTCGCGCGCAGGCGCTTTTTCTCTTTGCGCAGCCTGATCGGCTCATAAAATCGCTGCCAAGCCCTTGCGCAGGCATCCATAAACGCGAGCATACGGGCGAAGTAAATTTTAAAAAGCGCCTTAAAAAGCTCCATCTACTTCTCGATCTGCGATTTTAGCGACTTATCGATTGCGATCTCGCTTGAGTTTATGTCGATCGTCTGAAGCGCCTTGTCCTGGAAGATAAATCCAACCTCCTTCGCGCCGAAGCTCTTGGCGATCGCCTCAAGCGTGTCGGTCGCGGATTTGTGGATCTTGCCGCCAAGATCATTAATGATTTTTAGCGAGAGCTGCTTGACCTCGTCCTTTGCGTCGTCGATGAGGTGGTTTTTATCGCTTTCATCAAAGCTCGCGCCGAATAGCCCGTTTAGCGAATCGGGCAGCAGAAACGGCAGCAGCTTGGCGTTTTTCTCGTCGTAAATTTTCATATCTTTGATCGAGTATTTGTATTTGCATGGCGGCATCTTGATCTCGTAGTGATCCTCGCCCTGCGGCAGTATCGCAAACTCGGGGCTTAGTAGGTCGTAAACAAACTCGATCTCAAACTCGAAGATGATGGCGATCTGCTTTTTCGTCATCAGCGGCGAGACGAGCGAGCCCAGCAGCCCGCTGCCTACGTTTTGCTTGCGCGTGACGATCTCTTTGGAGTAAATTTTAAAAACGCTCAGCTCGCCGATGCTTTTAAGCCGCGTGATGTCGGTGGCAATCTGCGGCTTACCAGCCTGTTCGCCGCTTTTGCGCATCTTAAAAAACATAAAAACCAAGATGCAAAATATCACTAAATTTAGAAGAAAAGCAAAATTTTCCAAATTTCATCCTTTAAAATTTTATCGGTATTTTAGCAAAATACAGCGCCGATTTGTAGTGCAATTGAAATTTTACGATTTTTGCGACAAGAAATTTTAAAAATCAAAGCGTGCGGCACGATTATAAAATTTAACGCGAGCGTAGCTCGCCCCTTATAAAGCGTCGTCGGGGGTTGGGTGGGGTTTTGGGGCGGGGAGG
>NZ_CALEDC010000181.1 GCF_937949835.1 uncultured Campylobacter sp. | reverse complement strand
GCGGGCATCATCGCCGCAGAAACGGGCGGAGATCAAAAGCTAGCCAAGCGAGCAGGCCTGCTTCACGACATCGGCAAGGCGCTAACTCACGAGTACGAGGGCTCGCACGTAGATCTGGGCGCTGAGGTTTGTCGCCGCTACAAAGAGCATCCGGTAGTTATAAACGCTATCTACGCCCACCACGGCCACGAGGAGGCTACCAGCGTAGAAAGCGCCGCAGTCTGTGCCGCAGACGCGCTAAGTGCCGCGCGCCCGGGTGCTAGACGAGAGGTGCTAGAGAGCTATCTAAAGCGCGTTAGCGACATCGAAGCGATCGCGATGAGTAAAACGGGCGTCAAACAAGCCTATGCGATCAACGCAGGTCGCGAAATCCGCGTCATCGCAAACGCCAAGCTCATGAACGACGATGAGGCGGTTTTGGTCGCTAAAGAGATCGCTTCGGAGATCCAAGATAAGGTTCAATTCCCGGGCGAGATCAAGGTTAACGTCATACGCGAGCTTCGCGCGGTCGAGATAGCCAAATAAGGAGTATGAAATGAAAAAATTTATAATCGCTTTATTTTTGCTTTTTAGCGCGGCATTTGCCGAGGATGAGCTCATCATTGATAGCGCGAGTGCCTATTCGTCGGTAATGCGCACAAACGCGCAGTATAAATACCTAGCGCAGCAAGCCCGCGCGATAGTGATCTTTCCGAGCGTTAAGAAGCTGGGTTTCATCATAGGCGGAATGTATGGCGAGGGGATCATCATCTACAATAACGACGGCGCGCATAGCGTAAGCGGCGCTGAGATCAGCAGCGCCAGCGTAGGACTTCAGATCGGCTATGAGGATAATTATCTGGTTATTTTCGTAATGCATGATGATGTAATCCAAAAAATGCGAAATTCCCAAATCACGCTTTCGGGCGATGCGACGGCAGTTGCAGGTAACTACAGCGCGGATTCCGGCTCGTTAGATGTGCTAAATCAAGATATGTATGTCTTTACGAATAAAGGCGGGCTGTTTGCGGGAGTGAGCCTTGGCGGTTCGGTGCTGGAGACCAAAAATGATCGCGCTTTTGATCCAAATACCGAGGGCTATGCGCTTTTGATGCGAGTAATCGGCGCAGATGAGTAAAATTTAGCTAAAGATGCTAAGGCGCATAGCTTAGCGAAAAATTCCTGCTTTATGAGCGTTTTATTAGCGGCTTGGAATTTTGCTAGCGTAATTTCTGCAGAATAATAGAGTTGGGTGCGTAATTTTATTGCAATTCGCGGGGTAGGAGGCATTTGAGGATATCGTGTAGATCCTGCGTAATCCACAAGTTACTTTGAATTCTAAAGAAGTCGAAATTTTGTCATTAAATTTAGAATTGCAAAATTTTAACGCTAAATTTTGCGGAGATTTTGCTTGATGTCTAGAAATTTTATTTTAAAATTTCGCTTAATATTTTGCGGCGAAATTTTGTATTTTGCTACAGCTGCGCGGAATTTTAAATTTAATGTCGCAGCAAAATCAAGTGGCGTCGTGGGATGTTAGAGTGAAGTTTTCGCACTGAATTTTAAAGCTGCTTTAGTCAAATTTATAGAATTTTATACGATCTAATGAAAGGATTCGATGGAGTCGATGTTTGAAAACCTCCATACGTGGGGGTACCTGATACTGTTTTTGTATTCGCTGGGCGGAGGATTTTTGGCGCTTGCGGCAGCGGGCGTGCTAAGCTCGGCCGGCGAGCTCAATATCGTCTTATGCATCGTAATCGCCTGCATATCGAACTTTATAGGCGATTCGGGGCTATTTTTAGTAAGCCGCTACAACAAAAAAGAGATTATGCCATATCTGCGCAAACAGCGCCGCAACCTCGCTCTGGCGCAGATTTTGTTTCGTAAATACGGCGACCGCATAATTTTAATCAAAAAATTTATCTACGGCCTCAAAACCCTCGTGCCGATTGCTATTGGTATCACAAAATATTCGTTTTTAAAATTTAGCGTCATCAATGCCGTAAGCTCGCTCATTTGGGCGCTTGTGGTGGGATTACTGAGTTACTACGCGGGCGATTTTGTGCGCGAGCTCTATGTGCATATCAAGGATGCGCCGTGGATCGCTCCGCTGGCTCTAGGCGCGATAGTAGCGGCGATCGTGCTCTATTTTCGCTTCGCCACGCGCAAAAGAGGCTAGCGGTGGCAAAAAAGCTGATCCCGCTCGCAATTTTTGCAACACTTCTTTTGGTGCTAAATTTGATCTCCAATTCGCGCGGCCCCGCGGCTAAAGATGAACGGGTTTTTACCTCCAAAACCCTGGATGGCGCCTCGCGTAA
>NZ_CALEDC010000180.1 GCF_937949835.1 uncultured Campylobacter sp. | reverse complement strand
TTTAACGGCGCCTGTCTGCGTAAAATCTAAAATTTAAAGCTTAGCCCCCATGCTCTCTAATCTCGTGTTGCGGTTTTACTCTAGCCTGCGTTTAAAATTTGTGTTTCATGAAAATCTAAGCGCGATGCGAATGAAATTTTAAAACCTCCCCGTATTTTGCGGGCAAATCTAGCTAAAATTTCGCAAAATTCCTCGTTTAAATTCCACGTAAAATTCCATAAGAGTCTACATTTAAATCTCTAATCTAGTTGAAGTTTCTCACCCAGGCGCGCCCAAGCTTGCCTACAAGTTTAAATTTTACGCAGAGTGATATTAAAGGCTTTGGCACCCGCTTTGACCTCATCGCCTACTTGCAAGCCATCGGCTTCTGCATTGCTTAGCACCACTTCGCATAGCTGGCTGCCGATCGCCACGACAGCTACTTTGACCCCGTCGCGTGCTTGCAAATCGACAATCTTGCCCACGAAAGAAAACTTCTGAGAGCCGTTTGTTTTAAGAAAAATTTCCTCCGGCGTACCGGTGCGGACGATCCTGCCGTCCTTCATCTCATAAACCCGCTTGCAAAGCCTATAAATCTCGCTTATGTCGTGGCTTACCAAAATCACGGTCTGATGAAACTGCTCGTGGATTTTTAGCAGATACTCTTGGATTTTTTCGCGCATCGTAAAATCAAGCGCCGAAAGCGGCTCGTCAAGTAGCAAAATTTCAGGCTCTTGCATCAGTGCGCGAGCAAGTGCTACGCGCTGCTTCTGTCCGCCGCTAAGACCCTCGACGCCGGATTTCGCAAACTCGCTAAGCTCTAAAATTTCAAGCAGCATCGCAGCTTTTTGCGGATCGTTTCTGGCAAAAAGCAGATTGCCTGTCACGCTCATATTCTCAAAAAGTGCGTAGTCTTGAAACAAAAAGCCGATCCTGCGCTTGCCCGCACTTAAGAATTCATTGCCTTCTTGCAGCACACGATCGCCGTCTTTTATGCTACCACTATCTGCGCGCAAAAATCCCGCTAAAATGCGCAGCAGTGTAGTCTTACCGCTGCCGCTGCGCCCATATAGGCACACAAACGAGCCTTTGTTAATCTCTAAGCGAGCATCAATCGAGAAATCATCACTGATTTTTTTCTTACAATCAATCGTTATCATATTTTTCTATATATATCGCAGTGGCGCTAACGTATGCGAAAACCTCGTCGCCCTCGCGTAAAGCAAGCTCCTGCGCAGAATGCGCGCTAATGAGCACATCAAAGCTTATCTTGCCTTCAAACCTGAGCGTGCATAGAATTTCGCCCAAGCTTAGGCTCGTAATCTTGCCGTGAATTTCATTTTCGCTAGATATACCACTTAGGGCCTCGTGAGATAAAAGCACATCGGTGCTTTTAAAGCCCACGTAAACTTCGCTGCCCACCTTAAGCTCGCTACTTAGCTGCAGAAATACGCCACGCAGCTTGATGCCGCCCGCGATAAATCCTACTGAATGGATGCCGTCTTTTTGTAAAATTTCGTTGATTCTCGCTCTAATCATTAAAACTCGTATCCGTATTTAGCAAAGATCGCCCTGCCCTTATCGCTTAGGATAAAATCATAAAACGCCTTGGCTTCGGCATTGTCTTTGGCGCGATTTAGCACGACCATGCCTTGAGCTATCGGCTCGTACAGCTTAGTGTCGACCAAGACGAAATTTTCGCCCTCTTTGCAAGGCTTATCGTTACAGCCGTCCTTTGCCATCTTAGGCGCATACATCGCGCTGGCCGCGATAAAGCCGACGTCGGAAGCTTTAAGCGCTTGCGAAAGAGCCTCGCCGATCGATTTTGCTTCTACGATTTTGCCTTTGATCTCATCGTAAACTCCCGCTTTTTTGAAAGCTTCCACGCTTGCAGTGCCGTAAGGAGCAGTCTTTGGATTTGCTATCGAAATCGTTTTGACGCTAGGGTCTTTTAAAGCTTCAAGCCCCTTGCTAAGATCTACGCCGCGCACGCTAAACATCGCCACTTTGCCTTTGGCGTAAGTTTTGGCAGGCGCCGTCGCAAAGCCCTCTTTATGCAGATCGTCTGCAAATTTCATATCCGCCGCCATAAAAATATCAAACGGCGCGCCGTTTTTGATCTGCGTGCTAAGCGCACCGCTGGCGCCCAAGCTCACGTTTAGCGTAGTTTGCGGATGCAGCTTGGCAAATTCCGCCTTGATCTCGTCAAACGCATACGTCGTGTTCGCAGCTGCTGCTACGCTGATCTCGCCCGCGCTAAGCGCGCCTGCGGTTAAAATTCCTAAAAGCACTGCTTTTAACTTCATTTTATGCCTTTCGTTTCGGCTCTCGCCGAGAATTGAATTGTATCTAAAATTTTAAATTTACGCCTTAAATTTTATAAGTCGCAGTGCCGAAAAAACGGCATTTTTACGCATTAAAAGAAGTAAAATTTTAATCTATTTTTAGTAAAATTTA
>NZ_CALEDC010000179.1 GCF_937949835.1 uncultured Campylobacter sp. | reverse complement strand
AGCATTTAAATTATGGTGCGCAATTCGCATCACTGCGTTTAAGCCCAATTTAAAAGCCGCTCGGTCGCCGCCGCACAAGGCTAGAATTTTAGAAAGCTTTGAGCCTCCTCCTTTTGTCTTATTCTTTTATCTCTTATGTTATTTAATCTTGATATTTTGCCGTGCTCGTTTGCGGGCGACATCGCGCGGGGGAGAATTTAATCTTACTTTTTCATTTCGCATAGTTAGCGGAGGAGCTTTGGCGAAGCGTGCCAATCTGAGATTTTAAATTAGTAGCGTTCATAAATTCCACATTTTAAAATTTCAGCGCTTTTATCTTGCAAATGCCGCTTTTAAATGAAATTTACTTCGGGTTTTCTTGTTGTATAAAGCAGTGAACTTCAAATAAAATGGCAAAATTTTAAAATTTACACGCTTAAACATCACAAGTAAGGAGAATATAAAATTTTTGTCCTTAGGAGATTAAGCACAAAGCATGTTAGAAAAAATTTTATAGGTCAAATTTCATTTTAAGCGATTGCAGATTTAAAGCTTGTATGCAAATACTTTTAAAGCCTGCTCTAGTTAGAATTTATCACTAAACTAGACGGGCTCAGCCTTGGAATTTCACCGCGCCAATTTTAAAATTTTGCGCGAGTTAGGCTTAAAATTTTAAAATTCGATTCTACCTGCGAAAACTCTTAAATTCCACGGTTTAGAATTTTGATACAGAATTTTGCCGCAACGCTATTTTTTGGGATGCGATAAAACTACACGGCATGCAAAGCCGCGTAGAATAATCGAGCTAAGCTCCCTGCTGCAAGCCTAGCGAATGTCGTAAGCTAAAAAGAGCGCTGCCACAAAGCGTAAATTTTATTTCAAAGCCTTAAAAAGCTCCACGCTATCGAGCTTCTCCCACGGGTATTCGTCGTTTCCGACCTGTCCGCGTGCGGCTACGTCGGCGTAGAGAAAGCTTCCTTTGCCGGGGCGATCAAGGCCGAATTTATCGATGATCCAGCGCGGCGTGAGCGGGAATTTTTCAAGCACGAAAGCAGATAGCTCATCGTCGCTCGCCGCGCCTAAATTTGTCCCCATGCAATCGACGCTGACGCTGACGGGCTTTGCGACGCCGATTGCGTAGCTGAGCTGGACGATGCATTTTTTCGCAAGCCCCGCCGCGACGATGTTTTTGGCGATGTAGCGCGCCGCATAAAGCCCGCTACGATCGACCTTAGTATAGTCTTTGCTACTTTGAGCGCCGCCGCCTATGGGGCTGTAGCCACCGAAGCTATC
The DNA here is from genome assembly GCF_937949835.1 of uncultured Campylobacter sp. Classification (GTDB taxonomy): domain Bacteria; phylum Campylobacterota; class Campylobacteria; order Campylobacterales; family Campylobacteraceae; genus Campylobacter_B. The sequence continues at coordinate 15 of NZ_CALEDC010000179.1, read as the reverse complement.
TACGATTAGCTTGCG
>NZ_CALEDC010000178.1 GCF_937949835.1 uncultured Campylobacter sp. | reverse complement strand
TAGCCAAAATATCTGGAGTTGGGAGATCTACTATTCAACTATACGAAAGCAAAAAAGCAAGTAAAAATCCCACTAGAGAGAATTTACAGAAAATAGCTAATGCTTTTGAAATTAGTATTTCAGATTTAGCAAATGAAAATTTTGACGTAAGTATTGACGTTAGTGATGACGTAAGTATTGGCAAAAATGACGTTAGTCCCTCAAACCTTAAAGAAACCGAGACGGATCAAATTTTTATCCGCAAGCTTAGCTCATCCGTAGGCGCCGGCGAAAGCGTCGATATAAACGGCATAGAGATCTACGATACCGATGTGTTGGTGTCTTTTTCTCGGATGCTTTTTAAGGTGTGCCCTAAAAATACGAGTAGGATTCGCTGCATGCCGGTAGAGGGCTACTCTATGGTGCCGATGCTTTATCCGGATAGCTGGGTGATCGCGGACGTTACGGCGAAATTTGAAGGCGACGGGCTATATATCATCAACTACTGCGATCAATTTATGGTGAAGCTGCTGCAAAAAAGCCCCGACGGCGCGCTAGACATCATCAGCGTAAATCAGCAATATAAGAGCTACCACATCGGAGCGAACGACCAAACGGAAGTGTATATCGTAGGCAAAGTCCTACGCTGTGTGATATAAAATCGACATAAAAGGAGAATTTATGGATCTATATGAGGATTTACAGCGCCTAAGTGCTAGAATATCGAGCATCAAAGACTCCGTGCAGACCGAAGAGGCTACGAAACACTCGTTCGTGATGCCGTTTTTTCAAATTTTAGGTTACGATATATTTGACCCTAACGTCATAGTGCCTGAATTTACCGCGGACGTAGGCATAAAAAAGGGCGAAAAGGTAGATTACGCCATAATGTATGAGGGCAAGCCGCTCATCATAGTAGAAGTTAAAAAGCATACCGAGGTTTTAAATAAGCACTCAAGCCAGCTATATCGATATTTCGGCGTTACTGACGCTAAATTTGCGCTGCTAACCAACGGCATAGAATACCGATTTTATTCCGATATTAACAAGGAAAATAGGCTTGACGATAATCCGTTTCTCATCGTAAACCTCGATGAGCTCAATAAACGCGACGTAAAGGCTCTTGAGCGCTTTACAAAAAGCGATCTAAATATCAGCTCGATACTGGAGATGGCGAATAAGCAGCGCCGCATACTTGAGATAAAAAAGATATTTGAGGAAGAAACCGCCAAGCCTAGCGATGATTTGGCTAGGATGTTTGCCTGCAGAATACTTCCGCAAGGAACACGCATAACCGGAAGTGTGCTAGAGGACTTTAAGAGCTATACAAAAACCGCTCTGAGCGAGATAGTGACCGATCTGGCCTCAAAAAAGATAAATTCTGTACGTGCGGGCTTAACGGCAAATATCACGGACGAGGATGACGAAAGTAGTAATGATGAAGCCAAGATTGTAACTACGCAAGATGAGCTGCAAGGCTTTTTTATCATCAAATCAATACTGGGCGAATATGTGGAGCTTGATAAAATTTATGCAAGGGATACTCAAAGCTATTTTGGAGTACTCTTTGACGACAATAACCGCAAATGGATAGCTAGATTGCACTTTAATACGGCGAAGAAATATATTGGCATTCACGAGATAGAAAAACAAGAGACTAGATATCCACTCGAAAAACTCGAAGATATTTATAAATTTAGAGATAAGCTTATCGCCACACTCAAAAGAGTGCAGGGCGCAGAAGATGCAGAATAGCAAAAATGCTTTTAATGCCCATTTAAACGGGTGTTAAAAGCCGTGTAAAATTTCGTAAGGTTTTTGTCAAAAAATTTAAATCAAATTTTGCCACTTTGATTTTGAATAAATTTGCTCCTAATCCCTATCCTTGGGCGACTATCTCAAATTTTTTCTCACTTTGACTTCTGAAAAAACTTTACAGTAGCACGTCTTGATCAGTCGTTTTTGATTTTTGAAGGCGCTTAATTAGCTCAACTACATCATAGGCCACATAGCTATAGTCGGTAAGTTCTTGCATACCGCTTTTACTATCAAGGACCGAGATAAGCGAACGGACTGCTAAGGCTTCATTAATTTCGGCTTTATTTGTCCTGTGAGCAGCGCAGATAACGGCCGCACCTTCGCGCCCATACGTAAGCAATTTTTCGGTTGCTTCATTTAGATCGTTGCCTGATTCATAAGGATTAACTCTAATATTTTTCCAGTACAGACCCTCGCTATTTTCTCCTAAATGCTTAGAAACTATTTCCCATACCTCTTCATTGAAAGGTAAAAACAACAGAAATTTAGCGCGTTGCTCTAAAGACCAATCTTTTTGCATAATCATATCAGCCCAATCAATGCCGATTTTATAAAATTTAATTCGCACATATCCGCTTAAAACCTGCTTTTCAACTTCATTATTTGAATCAAGAAATGTTGGCAATAGTTCATTTTCAATCAAGTCATATTCTATTTCGCCTAAAGCTCGACCTACATCAAACGGCGAAGCTACTTTTTTGGCAAAATTGATGCAGCTCATCAAACCTCCTCTGTCCAAAATTTCTTTTATGACGGAATTGCGTTTTTTAACGAGCCTTTCTATCTGCGTATCGCGGTCACCATCTCCGTCCAACAACTCAAAAACTACGCCATTAAATAAATAACGATATTTTATTTCCGGCGAAGATGGCGCAAGACTATCGGCTATGTTTTTGATTTTGCAAAGTTTTTCTTCGGGCAATGCCCAGTTAGTATTAGAAAATTTTCTATGACGACGCACAATCTCATCAAGTTTTTCCCAAACTAAATAGCGCTTTTCTTCGGGCAAATTTATTATGTTATCCGACAAGCAATAATCAAGAATAAAATCGTATGCATTTTTGGGCAAATTTGAAAGCCTTTCTATAAGCTCAATAAATTTATCCACGTCTTCTTTTGCTAAATCAATCATAAGCTCGGATAAAGCAGCAATTTGCTCCAAATATTCATTTTGAAATACACCATCCTTCCAATCTAACGGGATAAAATCTCTCCAAATAGGGCGATAGTTTCCGCTTGTGACTTGGCAACCTTGCGGAAGCAACTCTAGCAGCAGAGACCATCCGA
>NZ_CALEDC010000177.1 GCF_937949835.1 uncultured Campylobacter sp. | reverse complement strand
AAATTTTAAATTGCACGCCGTGCGTACGAGCTAGCTGTGAAATTTAAAATTTATGCAGGCGTGGAATTTGCTGTGCGTTATGCCGTATCGCGCATCTTCGCGAGCCAAATTATGCGCTGCTGCGGAATTAAAGTCTTGCATGCCCGCTGCTACCGCTCGCGCACCGCATGCCTGGCGGCTCCGTTTTGCGATCCGTTCGCGCCGTATTTGTTGCGATCAGTTACGCGCGTCGCCGTCGCAGTGCGAGATTTCGCGTCGAGCTCTATTTTAGAGCTTTGATTTGCAGCGAGATTTTACGGCGCGCAATGGCGCTAAATTCCATCCTGCGTGAGATTTTGGAATTTTAAAATTCCCTTTCGCGGTATAATTATATGAAATGCTAAAATTCGCAGGATTTCAATAAAGGAATTTTAAAATTTATGCGGCGCGTCCGCAAGAAAGGAGCGATCATGGACAAGCTGGATAAAGAGGAGCTTGCAGAGGCGTTTGTCGCTAGGATCAAAGCCCTAGCGCGTAGCGGTGGCGCCGATCTGCGTGAGCTTGATCGCGAGTTTTACGGATTTAGCGTGAGGCTTGGCGTGCGTTATGACTTTGCCGGCAAGTTTAGCGTCTCGCAGATAAGTGGCGGCGAGCGCGCGCAGCTGCATTTCGCAGATATCGCGCAGTTCGAGGCTCATGCGCGCGAGTGCCTACGCGCGGCAAGCACTGATGTGGAGCTAAGCGAGACCTTTATGCTACGCCTGCGTGCAGACCCCCAAAAAGCCGCTACGAATGCGGATCAAATCATAAAATTCCACGATTTTAAGCCCTTTAGCGTTCAGCTGCGTTGCGAGCATTGCGGCGGATCGGGCAGGAGGCGCTGCAAAGCCTGCGAAGGCGCAGGCAAGGCGCCGTGCGCTAACTGCGGCGGGCGCGGGCGCTTGATCTGCCCCGATTGCAAGGGTGCTGGTGGCTATAGCCATGCGGCATTAAGCTCTACGGACGCTCATGCGCGCCGCCTTTCTGGAGGCGATTCTGCAGGCTCTGCGTCAAATTCTATGGGCTATCGCTTCATTCCCTGCGCTAGCTGCGGCGGTAGCGGCTCGCGCATTTGTCCCATTTGCGGCGGTGCGGGCAGGCTGCGCTGCGAAAAGTGCGGCGGTACAGGCGATTTTCGCTGCGAGCACTGCGATGGGCGCGGGTATTTCACTCGCACCGGCAAAGTATCCGTTTATGCCCGCCCGAGCGTCAGCATAGGCGCTAGCTCGCAGGTTTTCGGGCGCGAGCTGCTGGAGTTTTTATGCAGCAAGGGCGTAGGTTTTGCGGCGCGCAGACTTTTGTTTCGTCTAAGCTCGCTGCGAGCGGTGCAGGGCGGCTGCGAAGCGGTATTTAGCGCGGAGGATGATTTTTTGCGCTTGAGTTTTGCCGTCTGCGGCAAGGCTTACGATGCGGCATGCTTTGGTGGTGCGACATTCGTAAGACCTAACTTTTTGGACGAAGTTTTTGCGTCGGAGCTTGCGGCGGCACGTGGTGCGCCCGCTAGACTAGGGCGGGACGATGCGCAAAGCCTTTTTGCGCTATTTCGCGCAAAGCCTGTGCTGGATGCGGCGATGCGCCTAGCTAGTGCTAAGCTGCGCGGCGAGACGCTAAATCTTGAGCAGTTACGCGGCGCGGATGGACATTTTAACTTTGCAAATTCTGCCCGCAGTGCGGCTGATCGCGACGCTTTGAGCCTTGCAAAAGACGCTTCGCGCAAAGAAAATCTCAAGGGCGGCGCGAGCGTAAAATTTGCAGGCATGAAATTCGCGAGCGCTTCGGCAAATTCTATGGGCGCGGAAGATAATCGCTCGAGGTTGCGCGGAGAGCAAGGCAGGTTCGCAGGAGGAGTGAGCGGCGGCATAAAATTTGCAGGGGCGGATCTTTCGGGAGAGAATTCTGCCGGCGATTTTGAGGCTAGGCAGCAAGGAAGCGAAGCTCTCGCGCAGAATGGATCTAATTTCGCCGGCTCGCAAGAGGGCTTAGGTGGCACTTCTGATCGCGCCGCGGAGGATCTTTGCGAATTACGCGGCGAGCGAGATTACCGAGATTTAAGCGCCTTGGGCGCTGAAAATTCCACAAATTCCATAGACTCCGCTGCGATAAATTCTGCAAATTCCAAAAACCTCGCCGCTGCAAAATTTAAAAATCGCGCGAATACGCAAAGCCCTGCCGCGTCAAATTCTAAAATTTCGCCCTTTGCGCGATTAAAGAAATTCTTTTTCCCGCGTTCGTTGCGCGAGGATTGCGCGCAGAGTTTTGCCGCGGCGATTATGCGCGTTTGCGAGGGCTTTATTTCGCAGCAATGCGCTCGTGATTTGGGCAGCGCGATGGCTAGGGCTCTTGGCGTGCTAAGTCCGCGATATGACCGCGCGGTGTGGTGCATAGGCGGAGGCGCGCTCATCGCGGCGGCTGCGCTGGCGTGCGAGGGCTGCTTCGAGATGATCTTTGCGGAGCATTATTTTTGGGCACTTGCATGTGGCGTGGCAATCGCTGCTGCGGGGCTGTTAGGCGGTGTGGCGCTGTGGCTGGCAAGCGTAGTGCGGTGCGCTGTAAAAGCTCGTAAAATTCCGCGAGAGTATCGCTGCGGCAGGGGTGGCGCGGCGTTTGCTAGCTTTTGTAAAGCTCTGCTCTGCGCCGTTTTAGCTAGCGCAATCTACGGAGGCGCGGCAAATACGGGCTATGTGCCGAAAACGGGCGCAGCATGGCTGCTGCGAGGGTGGATGCCTACATTTTTTGAGGACGAAAATTCCACTTCCGCGAGTGATGGCGTAAATTCTGCAGACGAAAATTCTACGAGCGTAAGCTCTAGCGGCTCTGAAAGCCCTGCTTTAAATTCCGCTTCCGGGGCGACTAAGGATTCTGCTACGATGCAAAAGGATAAAATTTTATATATCCAAAAAAGCATCGGAGCCAAGCAGGATGGGATTTTTGGCGCACGCACTCTAAAAAAGGCGAGAGAGGTTTTGGATCAAAACCTAAGCGGCGTCGATGAAATTTACGAGGCTCTAAAAAGCAAAGAGCGTGCGACGATAAATCTTCGCCCCGGCGATAAATCCGCGCCTTAGGCTTGGCGGGCGATCTTAAAAAATCAAAAAGGACTAAAATGAAAAATAAAATTTTAATTCTAGCATTCGCTGCGGCGCTTTCCGCAAATTTCGCGCTAGCCGAAAATTTTGAAATCACTGCAGACGATATAAGCAGGGCTACAAAATCCTGCGATAAGGGCGATATGAAGTTGTGCGGGGCGTTGGCGCAGATTTATAATTATGGCTGGGGCGTGTCGCAAGATCTGCTAAAGGCTGCGCCGTTATACGTCAAAGCTTGCAAAGGCGGCGATGCGGAGTCGTGCGTAAATTTAGGCATTTTGTATCAAAGCGGAGAGGGGATGCCGCGCGATGAGGCAAAGGCGGCGGAGCTGTTTGACAAAGCCTGCGATGACGGGCACGCGATAGGCTGCAGTAACGCAGGCTCTGCGTATATGGGAGGCAGAGGCGTGCGCAAAGACGTTATAAAGGGCATAGGTTACTATGTGCGCGGTTGCGATATGGATATCGTGGACAGCTGGGCTGCGTGCTTAAATTTAGCGCGTCTTTACGAGGGCAGCGATAATGTTAAAGCCGTAGAGTACTACAAAAAGGCCTGCGAGCTAGGCGGCAAGGATAGATTTATGAGCTCGGTAGCGGAGCATGAAAGGGCATGGCAAAGCTCATGCGAAAGCTACGAAAGGCTTAAATAGCCCGCAAATCTATGCTTTGAAGCAGACCCTCGCGCTCGCCGTGGCTACGG
>NZ_CALEDC010000176.1 GCF_937949835.1 uncultured Campylobacter sp. | reverse complement strand
CGATGCAAAACACATTTTAAATAAAATCAAAAACGCGCGAAACGGGCGCGATTTATTGCGATTTAAGCCCGAAGTTATAAAATACGAGCGATTTAAGCTTAAGGATGTTTTTTGGATAAAGTGCGGTTTGAGAAATCTAAAAAGCCTCTAAACGAAGGGCGTCAGAACTTAAAGCAAAAGCTTCGAAGAGGCGCTAGCGCCGACATCTTTGACGATGCGGATTTAAGCGATGCAACGGATCGCAGCTCATTAAATTTAAACGATACAAATTTGATTAGCAAAAGCTTTAAAAATGCGAATTTTAATCCAACAGACCCCAAATTGCAACCCGATCATCTTTGCGGCGCAAATTTCCGAGATAGAAATTTAAACGAGATGAATTTAAACTCAAAAGACGAGGTAAAATTTCAAAATTTAAACTCGGGCGGTGTTTCATCGCGGGGCGCTAAAACTCGTGATTACGACAAAGAGCCGTTGGTCATCAAAGACTATATGCCGATCGTAAATATTATAGCTATAGTAGCGTTGCTTTGTTTTGCTATGTTTATAAATTTAGTATCTAACATCCCTTATGATAGAAAAGTCGCGAATATTCTGCTTACTGGACCTTTGGTTGCCAGGGCTCTTAAGGGCTTTTCGCAGCATTACGGAAGAAAATTTATATTTTTAAACTCAAGCATAAAATGTATAAAATCAGGCGAGCAGCTCGTAATCAAATTTGATGATATTTTATATTTTAAAAAGACTTTCGCACTTGTTTATGAAAGCGAGACGCGAAAATATACGGAAACGGAAAGGATTATAGGAAAAACCTGTCTTTCCATATACGTACTCGCTTATATTTATGGTGCGATATTTGATGATTCTATGATAGTCTTTATAATGTTATTCTGCTGCATGGAAGCGGTTATCTTTCTTTTTATACCGCAAATGATTTTTCATCTATTTAAGGGCGGATTATTTTCATGTAGGTTTGTCGATGCTTTAATTCTAGACGCACTTTACAATAAATTTTTTATATTTATACCCACTAATAAAGAATATAACGAGCTTAAAAAATATATGAAACTAAAATTTAATAAAGACTTAGACGCGCCGAATTATCTTTTAAGAGTTAAAAA
>NZ_CALEDC010000175.1 GCF_937949835.1 uncultured Campylobacter sp. | reverse complement strand
TCCGCCTTTTTACGCAAAATTTCGTTAAATTTAGCCTCATCCTCCGCCTTTAGCGCGCTAAAACTTAAAAAATAAAGATATTGCAGCTCGTACCCGATGAAATCGTCGGGAAATTTATCAAGCTGCGCATCCTCGAGTTTTAGCCCCGAGCTTTCATAAAAGCTTCGCACCTGCATCGTCTTTGCCCCAAACATCGTTTGATAGTCGAAATACACCGACTCGTAAGGCTCGGCTTTGGGGCGCTTAGGACCTACGAAGAGCCTATTGAATTCGTAGCGAATTTCATCGATTAAATTCGGCTTGCTTTTGCATTTGGCAAATTCGAGGATAAATTTATGCTCTTTAAGCTTAGGCGCAAAATCCTGCGTCAAATTTAAAAGCTCGTTCAAATTTTCACCGATAAGAGGCACCAAAAATACCTGCCTCAAAAAGTCCTCGACGCAAAGACTCTGCTTTAAATTACGCATCTTTTTATCCTTAGTGGATAAACTCGTTGCGCTTCATGCGAGGATAGAAGCGGATGTTCGGCTTCGTAAAAAATCGCTTAAAGCCCGGCATCTCCTTCTCCATCCCCGCGCTATCGCTCACGTCGCTATCGACTAGCTTTAGTACGTCGCAAGGGCAGCCCGCCACGCATGCAGGCTCCTCGCCGCGCTCGAGCTTCTCGGCGCAGAGATTGCACTTTTGCGCTTTTCCGTCTTTGCCTTTGGTTATAGAGCCGTAAGGACAGGCAACTAAGCAATATCCGCAGCCTATGCATTTATCGTGCAACGGCTGAACTATGCCGTTTTCAAGTTTAAAGTAAGCTCCCACGGGACAAACATCCATACACGCAGGCTCTTCACAATGGTGGCACGAATGCGAGATGAAAATTTCCTTTTCGATCTCGTCTTCATGGATGAGCATCATATCGACGTGGCGCCAGTTGATGTCGGGGTCTTGGTTGTGATAGACCTGACATGAAATTTCACACGCCTTACAACCTATGCAAAAGTTGTAATCAAATAAAAATCCTTGTTTTCGTTTCATTTTATGCCTCCTGTTTTGCAGCTTTTTTTACTTCGCAAAAGCTTGCGGTATAGGTCGATCCGTTGCCTAAATCGCTTACTCCGTCCGAGCAAAGGATATTTGCTCCCGTGCGAGATTTGGTGACTTTAACCCAGATATTATTCCATGCATAGACGATGCCCAGCTGCATCTGATTGGTCTCGACCGCCGTAAATATCGCCGTACCCTTTTCATTCGTAGCTTCGACCGTATCGCCCTCTTTGATACCGCGCGCCAGCATATCCTCGCGCGTCATAAATAGCTCGGCGTTGCCCTTTACGATGACGCGTTTTAGGATGTAAGGCATATTGCCCCAGTTTGAGTTATCCTGCAGCTGCGTGCCCGGCGTCATAAAATAAAGTGGATATTTTTTCAAATAATCTTTGCCGAAATTTTTATGTTTTTCGTAGTAATCCCAATCGTCGTCAAGATCGATTACCGGGT
>NZ_CALEDC010000174.1 GCF_937949835.1 uncultured Campylobacter sp. | reverse complement strand
AGCTGCGGTGCGCTCTTTAAAAGGTTGTAATTGTTACCGCGTCGCGCAAAATTCCACGCAAAATTCTACTTATATCGAGCGCTATAAAGCTTTGAAGGGCACTTGGCGAAGCATCTGACTGTCTAATTTGGCGCGCGTTACAAAGCTTTGAGAAAGCTCGTTTGCAGCGTAAGAGCCACGCCGCTAAATGTGCGAGATGAGTGTGTTGCGCGAGTAAAAATAGTTCGCTTTTTAATTTTGGAAAAAATCGCTGCGTAGCAAGGGGATTAAATTTACCGCTTTTAAATTTTAAAATTTAAAAAGATCGGCGCGCGCGGCTTTGAACGTGCGGTTAAATTTAGACTTCATAGCGGCTTAAATTCTAAGTGCGGTTAAATTTGCGTCTTTAATTCTGCTTGTAGCTGTATCATGTCATAAAATAGGGCAGAGAACAGATCGCATTTGCGTGCGTGCGGCGCGGATTGAATTAAAATTTCGGTTTTGAAATTTAGCCTGAATTTATGCTCGCACTTAAGAAGTGGTTTTTCGCGCTGATACTGAAAGTCTAGAAGATATTTTAAACGCTCAAGCCTATAAAGTATTTTGCAGGCTGGCCCGCAAGAAAGTATTTTGAAATCAGCGCCAAAAGTGTGTTTTAAAGCTAGCAAGGAGCGGCGCTGCTTTGCTGGTTTTATCACGCCGCTTCGAGGCTAAATTTCATAGCCGCATAAAGCTGTCGTCGTAGCCGCCTTCTAGCTTGCGGCGCATATCCTCACGCCATTTTGGAGTAAGCGTCGTAAGCCGGTTAAATTTTGCTAACAGCCCTTCATCGAGGCGATCGCCGTAAAATAGACGATTGAGCTCCATCACGCTCATCATAGTGGGGTCGCGTTCTACGACGTAGATCTCGTCGCCCGCGCGGCACGAGCCAGCCTCTAGCACGCGGTAGTACCAGCCGGTAAGTCCGCTGCGCGCGATCTCCGCCGTCATCTCCGCGTTGCCCCAGCGCATTGAAAGCTTGTAGCAGGGCTTGCGCGGCTGGCTTACTTGCAGCACCAGCGAGCCTATGCGGTGCACATCGCCGATGCATACGTTTTGCTCGTGTAGTCCGCTGATCGTGAGGTTTTCGCCCATTGCGCCGTAGGCTAGATTTTTAAGTCCCAAAAATCTCTCCCACGCGGCGTAATTTTGCAGCGAGTTGGCAAAAATCGCCTTTTCCGTGCCTCCGTGATGCAGCGTGTCGGCTACCGCGTCGCCCTCGAATCCAAGCTCATTCGCGCGCACTTCACCCGCTCTAGCTTGCTTGAATATCGCCGTCTCCCAGCGCTTTTTTAGAGGCTGCGTAGCGCGCTCGTCGCCGTAAGCGCGCGGTTGCCCGGTCAGTAATGCTTTTAAAACGGGCATTTTTTACTCCTTAAAATTTGCATCCGTTCTCCTTAGATCATAAAATTTAGGCAAGAATTTTAGCTCGAAAAGAATTTTAAAATTCTAAATTTTACAGCAATTTTGCGCTAAATTCCAAGCGCGGGCTTGAAATTTAGCGCGCGGCGTTATTTGTAGTCGTTTGCGTTGTAGCTTTTGCCGTCGTTAAAGTCGCTCAAAAGCCGCACGACGACGGGGCTAAGCAGGATGATCGCGATTAAGTTGGGGATCACCATCAGTCCGTTAAACATATCGGCTAGCCCCCAGACGAGGTCGATCTTTTGCACGCTTCCTATGAATACGAATGCGACGACTAAAATTTGTAAGAGCTTGACGAATTTCGCGCCCAGGAGGTATCGCACGTTGATCTCGGCGAAGTAATACCAGCCCAAAATCGTGGTAAATGCGAAGAAAAACAGGCAGATCGCCACGAAGCCGTAGCCACCGCTGCGACCCAAAATTTGCGATCCGAAGGCTTCCTGTACCAGCGAGATGCCCGAAAATACCGCCTTGCCGTTTTCGAAGGTGACTACGTCGGTGCTGAGTACGACGAAAACGGTGATGTTAAGCACGATGAATGTATCGACGAAAACGCCCATTATGCCGAGCACGGCTTGATCTACGGGGTGTTTGACGTTCGCTGCGGCGTGTGCGTGCGGCGTCGAGCCCATGCCCGCTTCGTTTGAAAAGAGCCCGCGCGCGATGCCGTATCTCATCGCAGTAGCGATCGTAGCGCCCGTAGCGCCGCCCCAGGCAGCGGATGGATCAAATGCGGCTTTGAATATCAGCGCGATGACGGATGGAATTTTATCGAAATTTGAGCCGATGATGACGAGGCCAACGAGCACGTAGCAGATCGCCATTAGTGGCACGACCTTTTCTGCTACGCGTGCGATCGCTTTGACACCGCCGAAAAAGATGACGCAGCAGATGAGCGCCAATGCTGCGCCGCTCACCCACTTCGGGATTCCAAATGCACTGCTAAAGCCGTCGGAGATGGAGTTTGCTTGCACCATATTGCCCATGAAACCCAAAGCAAAGATGATGGCTAGCGCAAAAAATGCCGCTAAAGGCTTGGCAAAGGGGCTTTTGAGTCCGCGGCTGATGTAAAACGCGGGCCCTCCGATCATATGTCCGCTGTCGTCCTTGGTGCGGTAAATTTGAGCCAGGCAGATCTCTGCGAAATTCGTCGCCATGCCCAAAAACGCCGCGCACCACATCCAAAATATCGCGCCCGGTCCGCCCATAACTAACGCGGTGCTGGCGCCTACCAGGTTGCCCGTGCCGACCTGTGCCGCGATCGCCGTGGCGACGGCTTGGAACGAGCTCATGCCGCTTTTGCCCGCAGCCTCGCCGTGCAGGGAGAAGTTGCCAAAAAGCTTGCGCGCGCCCATTCTAAATTTAAAAATTTGCACCAGATGCAAGCGCGCCGTAAAATACGCGCCGGTGCCGCAAAGTAGGGCGATCAAAAAGTATGGACCCCACAAAAAGGAGTTGATTACGTCAATTGTGGCGGTGAGTTTGTCGAGAAAATTTTGCATGATCTTTTCCGTGAATTTAAGATGCGAAAATATATTTTAAAAACTCTTAAATTCCTATAAATCGAGGTAAATTTAAGCGAAATTTTAAAGCGTTTTTATAATTTTACTCAAGCATTAAGCAAAGCGGTATGTGCCGTTTGCTCTGCATGCCAGCTTGCTTGGCAAGAAGCTTATAATTAGCGCCTTAGCTACCTAAATTTGCAAAGCAATCAACTGAAATTTTAAGCCTATTCATCACCGCCTTCGATTTTGAAAACGAACATCTTGCACGCGTTGCAAAAGGCGGGGATTAGGCTAAATAGGCGCGCTTTGAGGCTCCAGTGCTCGCGGTACATTTTCATCATCGCGGCCTCCTTAATGAAGCGGATGCGGGCGGGCTCCCAGCTCTGCACCTCCGCGCCGCCGTTGATGCCCATTTTAAAGGGCACGTTTTGCATGTGCCGCATCGCGTCGTGGCGCTTGGAGTCGAATTTCCTAACCGAAAACTCGCTCATAAAGTCGCTCAGCACGTAGCCGCTAAATTTTTGCGCGAGCGCGATAAAAAATTTTTTAAATTCCTCTTTCTCAAAATACATACTCACGCCCTCTAAAATAAATATGTAGCCCGCGCTGCCGTGCTTTGCGACCAGCTCGTCCATCCACGAAAGATCTAGCATCGAGTAGGGCAGGCTGAAATTATTCTCCGCCTTGGGTAGCAGCGCGTCGCGTGCGGCGATGACATCGGGTAGGTCGAGGTCGTAAAATAGGGCGTTTGGTAGGGCTTTTTGCAATCTAAGCGGGCGAGTGTCGAGCCCCGCGCCGAGCTGCACGATGACGGGGCGGTCGAACTCCGCCGCGAGCCGCAGCGTCTCGTCGTCGAAAAATTTCGCGCGGATAACGGTGCCTGTCTTGCTAAGGCGCGCGTCGTTAAATTTCGCAAAATCATAATCGATCTGTTCGACCACGGCGCTCGAAAAGGGATCATTTAGGATCGGATCCGCGTCTTTGAAATCCAAGTGGCGCATATAGACATTGATTAGCAGCGTCTCGGAGACGTTATTTTTAAAATTTAACTTTTGCATGAGGTTTCCTTTCTTGCGGTATTGCCGCGAGCAAAATGCCGCTTATTTTTAATATGCATTATTATATCCTTGCTAAATAAAATTTCAATAAAATGATATGAATTTTTATTTAGAGACAGAATTTTAAATTTGCGCCGTGGATTTCGGCTATAATTTCGCCGCGTAAAGCTCAATTAATTTTTGAAATTTTACGCGATGCAAAGCGCGGGTAAAATTTAGAATTTTAAAAACTATAAAATTTATTAGCTTCGGCGGCCTAGATGCCCAGCCATAGCGCGGATGGTAAATTTAATCCGCGCAGCTTTATCTTTGTCTAAATATTTCATTGTATAATTCTTAGCTTTTGGAGGTTATATGGAAAAATCGCGGCTGGGACTACTGCAAACCGAGGCTATCGCCACGCTTAGCGACGAGGAGCTTGCAATGTTCGAGCACCAAGTCATCAAAAAAGGCTATGTTTTTTATAGCGAGGCGCCTAAAGTTTTTATTTTTAAAAGCGGGCAGGCGAAGCTTTCGTTTTTTGAAGACGGCGAAGAATTCATCATCAACTACCTAAACAAGGACAATATCACCATTCTTAATGAAATTTGCGCGCTTGAGTTTTTAGAGGACAGCGAGATTTACACGATCGATGCGAGCGGACTAGGGGAGATCTTGGCAAATCGCAGCTTTTGCGAGGCATATATAAAAATTTTAACAGAGATAATTCTGCTGCAGCGCAAAATCACACGCTCTATACTTTTTGAAAATGCAAAAGGGCGCATCGCGAGCTTTTTGATCGAGCTTGCAAACGAGCAGAATTTTCATCAAAATGGCTACAAATACGTCTTTTTGCCCTTTTCGCTAAAGGTGCTTTCATCCTTCGTAGGGCTCAAGCGTCAAAGCGCGAGTACCGCGTTTAACGAGCTTGTAAAAGATAACGTAATTCAAAAAATCAGTCAGCACGAGTTTTTGATCCTGGACTACGACAGATTGCTTAGTTACTGTGTTTAGGCTCGGGCTAGAGTTTTTAAAGCATTTGTGCAGCTTACGGCTTAAGCGTGAAATTTTGTCTAAAGTTACGGCGCAGGATTTTACCTAGATTTACAGCGTAAAATTTTTATCAAGAGCTTGGTTTTAGAATTTCATCCCGAATTTCGTTTAGGATTTTGTCTAAAATTATATTTTGAATTTGCTTAAAATTTTAACGTGTAATTCGCTTTTGGATTTTATCCGCTATCCTAAAACGCAAAGCTTTGGAATTTTAAATTTAGTGGCAGGCTATGGAATTTAAAATTTTAAATCAAGCTGGAATTTTATGGGTTGCAATGGAATTTAAAATTTTGGATCGAACGAAATTTTACGCATCGGAATTTTTAAAATTTAAGAAACTAAAAATGCGCGGCAAAGTGCCGCGCCATATTTTGTTTATATCGTGCTGAAGCGCGATAGATTAGTCTTTCTTTTTCATATCGTATTTATTTACCATAAATCCGACCAAGCCTACGAAAAATAGACCGCCGCAGATGTTACCTAGCGTAACTGGGATCATATTTTTAACGATGAAATTTCCCCAGTTTATTGAATCTATTTGAGCCGCCGTTACGCCGTGAAGCGAGCTTGCAAGAGCGTTTACATCGCCACCCGCAGCTGCAAGGTAGTGACCTTTAGCGATGATGCCTTCAGTTAGGATAAACATATTTGCCACGCAGTGTTCCATAGAGCAAGCTACGAATGCGCCGATCATCCACATAATTGCAAAGAATTTACCCGATAGATTACTCTCGCTGGTCGCAGTCCAGATAGACATACATACAAACACGTTACAAAAAATTCCGCGGATGAATAGCTCATGAAAAGGCGCGTTTATTTTGCCTGCTGCTGCAGGAATGAAGTGCTGCAAGATGTAGCCATCATATTTAAGCGGAAGTCCTGAGTAATAATACATATATGCGATTAACGCGCCACCTACGAAGTTAAAGCACCAAACGATAGCCCAATAGCCGATAGTTTTACCTAGCGGTAATTTGCCATCGGCAGCAGGTACGCCCGTTAAAACCGAGCTGGTAAATAGATGCCCACCGTAAAAAACCACCATCATCAGACCGCAGCTAAAGGTAATACCGCCGATGAAATTTGATAAGCCAATAGATTGCTTTTCAGCCATTCCGACGGTCGAGTGAGCCCAGAAAATATCGCCCATAGCGATTGCAGCGCCCGCCATTATAGCTAGAAAAATTATGCTAATTAGCGGGGTATGCGCCTTGTGTTGCATCGAACTAGACACCGCTTGCGCGGTTTCTGCAGGATTTAACATTTACTCCTCCTCATTTAAATTTGAATCAATTTCTAAGATACGCTCATAAGCTTTTTTCGCGCTTTTTTTTGCGCTCTCGCTTAACCTTTCTTTAAAATCAAGGACATTATCGAGCAGCACGCTTATGCCCAAAAACAATGTCTTTGGGCAAATTTTGCGCAAATAGCTTAGAAGCACCGGCGTAGGTAGGTTATGCGTCGAGTAGATATAGTCGCGATCGTTGCTGAGGTCGAAAAATTCTATCTTATCCTCATCAAAGCCGCTCATCGCATCTACTACGATCAGAATTTCAGGGGCGAATTCCCTAAGTGCTGCAAATTCGTTTTCGGGCACATCCTGCCCATAAAAAACGCGCCAGTCTTTTAGATTCGCCTCGACTATTCGCCCTGTTTCATTGCCCACGTCGTCGTCGCCGCGAAGGGGATTGCCGATACAAAGCAACGCCTTTCGCATCAAAAATCCTTCCTTAGCACGAAGTATCCTTCGCGCATATTTTTTAGCAGATCTTTAAGCTCACATTCGCAAAGCTGAGGGATTAGCTTGGCTGCGTGCTCGGCAAAAATTTCAATCTCGAAATACTTGCTTAGGTTACCGATCTTAAATTTAACGTAGTCGCCCGAGTTTTCGACGATGCGTTTAAATTCTTCATCGTCTATCTCAAGTACCTTTTCGCTAAAATCTATCGTACCTACGCCGTGACCGACGCAGGTGGAAAAAACCTTGATATCCTTTAGTTCTTTGGGTAAATTTTCGTTTTCGTCCATATGCCGCTTTGTAAGCTTAAAAACCTCAATCATCGTTTGCTCCAGACCTCTTTTTGCGGATCGATCTTAAATTCTTCCGTAGCGCGGGCGTATTTTAGATATACGTCATTGTGCAATAGTGCCATGCACTCCGCGTATCTAGGATCCTCTTCGGTATGGATAGCGTTAAGTAGAGCCTCGCGAGAAGCTTTTGGATCGTGAACGTCAGATGAGGTTTTGATCGCATCCATATATTTTGCAAATAAAACTCTTCCGAAAATATAGCTCATCAGCCTCTTAGCTTCAGCTTGCAGATCGCGCTCGAATAAAATATCGCCGATAACTGAACTCTTAACCGGTGGCGGAAGAGTGTTATCTTGCTCGTAGCTCTTCTTTTGAAGCTTTTGATCGATGATGCCAAGCGCCATACCAAGACCATAGATGATGCTAGCAGGATGCGGAGGGCAGCCGGGGATATAAACATCTACCGGCACAATCTTATCGATGCCACTCCATACGCTATATGCGTCATGAAAAATTCCACCAGTGCTTCCGCAGGCTCCCAGAGCCACTACGATCTTTGGATCAGGTGCAGCCTCATAAGCGCGGAGCAGCGGATAATACATCTGTCGAGTAACCGGACCGGTG
>NZ_CALEDC010000173.1 GCF_937949835.1 uncultured Campylobacter sp. | reverse complement strand
CACCGCTCGCCCCATTGCGGCATATATGTCTTGCTCTATTTGAGCCGTTACTATTCCGCTTAAATCCGAGCTTATCGCGCTCGTTAAAATTGCCGGGATTAGCCGTCCCGCTCTAATGGTGCGGTATAGCCTGTGCTCGTTCGTGCTGATATCTATACTCTTTTGATTTGAGAAGCCGTCGGCGCCGTATTTTTGGGAGTTTTGATTTACGTTTTTTATTTCGTTATTGCGATTAGCTAAAATTTGAGCTCTTATTAGCTCGCGCATTTTGTTTTCGTAGGCGGCCTGGTTGTCTCTCCTTATTTCTTGTTTCAGGCTCTCTTGCTTGGCTTTTAGCTCTTCTTGCTTGTCTCTAGCGCGCTGCGCCATTTGCTCTTGCTCTCTCGTCATATCTTCCGGCGTAGCGGTCGGTGCACCGGGTACGGTCTGTCCGGATTGCTTTTTGGCTTCAAACTCTTCGATTTTCTTTAAAATTTCGCCTAAATTTTGCCCGTCTTGGCTCGGTGCTTTTTTCCCGGCTTTATAAATGTAGTCGTCGACCGGAAATTTTGAATTTTCAAAAAGATGATTCAGATCCTTTTGATTTTGCAAATTTCTTATTTGCTCGTCTTGCTGCTCTTGCCCGGCCGCTTCGTTAAAAATCTCCTCCGCCAAAAGGGGAGAAGAAATTATACTAAGCGTCGCAAGGCTTAAAAGCAGCGTTTTCTTCCCCTTTTTCATTTTAAAATCCCCTTGCTTTCTTTACGGATTCATTATATTTTTCTTGATTTTTTGTTATTGTTTTGCTATGTTCTTTTTGCCTTTGTTTTATGGCTTCTTCATCGGTGTTTAAATTCTTTCTTATCTCTTTTCTTAGTTTTTCAGCCTGCGTTTCTTTACGATCTACGCATACGTAGCTATCACCGCTTTTAATCGTAAATTTCGGATTTATAGTCTCCGCGATTATGTAATCGCCTATTACCCTCGTTTCTACCGGGCTATCTTGCTTATCGATGACTGCGTAAATGGTAGGAATTTGCGGCATTTCGTCTTTTGAATACTTAAAATACGTAAATTTCTTATCGCTAAAAATTTCAGCCGATAGTAGCCACTCGTTTTCTTTTTTGGCTTTTTGCGTATATCCGCTGTAAATATCGCTTTTTTTGACTTTCAGCTCGGCTATTCCGTCTTTTATGGTTAGATACTCTTTGTTGTCGGTTTCAAGTTTAGCCAGCTTGGCTTTTTGTGTTTCGCCGTCTTGTATGCGAACTATGAAGCTTGGATCGCTTGAATTTTTATAATCCGTTGAAAAAATATAAAAGGTGTGGATTTTTCCGTCACCCGTAAAAATCGTTAGGCTCGTATCAATGCCGATTAACTGCGGAATTATCGCAATGGCGTTAGGCTGGCTCGGGATTTGCTCTATTTTAAAGCCGGTTTGGTCGCCTAGCACGAAATTGTCTATCTCGCTATCAAATATCAGCGTCGTAGCCATTGCGTGGCGCGTGCGAATTTTGATGGTTTTATCCGGCTGATATTTGACTACTTGCGTATTTTCGTATCCACTGTATTTCTTTGAGTGAAATTTTTGCTGCAATGCCTTTAAATCTTGATTGCGGATGGCGTTTTTCATAAGCTCCAGCTCGTCTTTGCCTATCTGCCTATCCGAACCATCGGGCGCACCGCCGAAGTCTATTATGTCTTGTTCGGGAATTTGCCCGCCGTTAGGGTCGTTAAATTTTGCCCCTTGCGGCTGCTGCCTTTGTTTGTATAGTCCGAGCGGATTTATTTTAAAATTCGATTGTATATTGTTGTTTACGTCTTTGTTTTTATCGTTAAATATATCTTCACCCATCGAGCCGTTTTGCTGCTGCTCGTTTACCAGCTCTTGCGTTTGGCGCATAATAGCGCGGATTTGATTCATTTGCTCTTCGCTCAGCCCCTCTTGCGGCTCGGCCGCGCTTAAATTTAAAGCTAGCGCCGAGACGATAGAAAGTTTTATTAAATTTCTCATTTTGAGCCTTTCTCGTCCAAAATTTGCGTTATTTGATATTTACTTACGATAAAGCCGGTAGGATTTTTCATCGTATCGGCGTATGTGCCGCTTTGGTTGCGAAAGTCGTACTCTATCGCGCTTCTATATTTTTTATAGCTTACTTCGGTGCGCGTAGGATTCGTGATCTCGGCTTGGAAGTCGACCGTCGCTACGTTTTGGCTTAAAACGGCTACGTTTAAAATTTGAATGTTGCGGAAATAGTTTTTGGTCGTATAGATCGAGTTTGGATCGCTTACTAAACTTTGAAACGCTTCCCAGACCTGCCTGCTGCTTTGCGTGCGTATCTCGTTGTATCGCTCGGCGTCGTCTATGCGGTTTATCATCTCTCTGTTTTTAACGTATCCGGCTAAAATGCTTTTTAGCAGCTCTTCGTTACTGCGGACGTTTAGGCTCGTATCGTCTATGGTCACGAAGCGGGAGTCACCGTCTGAAAATTTAAGTAAAACGGGCTTTGTTTCCTTTAACGGCGTTAAAAGCGCTATTGCTACTGCTAGGCTTACGCTTACGACCGCAAGGGCTATAATCGTATAAAACATATATGCCTTAATGCTTCTTTCGGCTCTAAAAATAAAATTTGGGTCGATCTTTCTCTCTTCAAATGCCATTTAGCCCACCTTTATAAAATCGTAACAAGCGCAGGGGCTTATTCTTTCTATTTTGCTCGGCTTATCCGCGCATCCGCTTAAAAATGCGGCTAGTATCGCCACCGCCATGATGATTGCTATCTTTTTCATCCTTAACTCCTCTTCCCTTTAAATTCTATGTAATGTTTTCGCCAGTGGATCGGGCTATCGTTTTTAAGCTGTTTTAAAAGCATTACGTTATCCGAGCTTGACGAGAATACTCGCAAGTAGCTTCCGAGCCTCGATAAGTCTATATCCAGCTTTGCGCTCTCGTTTCTTAACTTCATATTTAGCAGTATTTGCCTCGCGTTCGAATTGGTCTCTTTTAAAAATTTAGCCTCCGTCGGCGTTAGCCCTATCGTTGCGTTTAATTCCGCCAGCGTTTCTTCGCTATTGGTCGGAAAAATGACAAAATTTGCGATATTATCCAAAAACGACGAACCGCGTTCGATGTTATTAAATAAGCTCATATTTTGAAAACCCATACACATTACCCCGCCGATTTTTCTGACTTCTAGGATCGCCTCAAGGATTTTTTCTTGCATCGTCTCGTCCTGCAAATAATCCTTTAATTCGTCTATGAAACAAAAGAAGCCGCGCTTATCTGCGCTATTTTTGGCTTTATTTTTTAGCTTATGAAAAATATATATGGCCGTAAGCCCGGCAGTCTTTTTGTTTTGTAGTATGCCGTCCATATTTAGCACTGATAGCTGTTTGGTAAAATTTAGAGCATCTTCTTTGTTGTCGAATATTGAGCCCTTGTAATTATCAAATCTGATTTTCAGCCTTGATTTTTCGTTATTGTCGCTTGGAAGCGAAATAATAAAGTCGCTTAACGTGAGCGTTTGACCCTCTTGCTTCATGTCGTATATGCGATCTACCGTGTTGTTGATATCGTTTATGGCCTCATGCTCGTCATTTTTGACTTCGGCCATAAAACGAAGCCATGATTTTAAAAAGTCTCTATTTTCGTTCGTGTCGGCCAAGCTGAAGGGATTTAATTTAAAGCCGTCACTCTCGCTATCATGGTACTCACCGTCTACGTAATTCGTGAAGTTATACATACCGCGTAGCTTATCCATCGCAAATATATCTATGGGGTATTTAAATAAATTCGTCATTAAAAATTGCGCCAGCGTCGTCTTTCCGCTTCCCGTTCCGCCTACTATCATCGTATGGCCTGCCGGGCGGTCGCCGTCCGGTTGCCAGTGAAAGTTGAATAAATACGGCGTTCCGTTTAGGTGCTTAAACGTCGTTATCGCTTCGCCGCCCCAGTCGTTTTGGTTAAATCCGGTTACTTCGTTTTCAAAATTTGCGATAGTGGCTAGATTGCTGATATTTAGCGTCTTCTTTCTAGCATTTAAATTCCCGCGACTAGGAAAGAAGCTAAAATAAAGAGCTTTTTGATTTAACGTCTCCCGCACGACGTTTAGCCCTTGATTTTCTAGGATATTTTTTAGCTCGTTCGAGCGGTTTTCCAGCTCTTTGAGGCTATCGGCTAGGCAATATACCGAAAAGCTCGTTTCTACTAAATTTTCTCTGTCGGCTTGGATTAGCTCCATTAACTGATCTAGCTCTTGGCGGACTAGCTCTACCGCAAACGCTTTGGTGTCCTTTATCTTCTTGATCGCCTTGCGCTTTTCGTAGGCTTTTAGATAAATCATAGCCATAAATTCGTTATTGCTTTTGATTAAATTTGAGGTGATGATCGACTTGATTTGCTCAGTTTCGTAGGCTTTTACGCTGATAAATCTAGCGTATTTGGTCGTGCCGTCGTTGCGGTAAAACTCTATGTAGTCTTTTTTAAATTCGACGTATGAGCTTATGTAACTATCTGTGATCAGCTCATTCGTATATGCAAGGTTCGTCTCTTTCGCGTTTGAATACGTGGCATAAAAATTTATGATCTCATCGCCGCTTAGCTGTCTTGGCTGATAAATCGAGAAGTAGTTTTTGATGTTTGAGAACGTATCGCTTAAAAGCTCGATTTTTTGCTTTAATTTTGCGCTTTCGTTGCTTTCGTCGCCCTCTTCGCTAGTCATTTTGGTTTTAAAGCTTTCCAGTAGTCCTGTGATATTTTTCGTCATCGTAGAAATTATTAAAAAGTATCTTATAGCGTATATATCTTGATCGGTTTCCCATTTTTTTATGATCTCGTTCGCATACGGATTTATATTTTTGTCTGTATATTCTTTGTCGTCTTGCTTTGTTTTTTTGATGATTAAATTTATTTCTACGTCATCTTTCAAAGTCGTAAAAAACATAACGCGGTTTAAAAGGTAGTCCGTCTCGTCGTCTAAGCTGATTCCGGCGTAGCTTACCCCTTTTAGCTCTACTGCTATACTTGCGTTGCCGTCTTTGGTGATTATTATATTCTCGCCGTATTTGCAGGCGATGTTGTTTTCTTTTGCCAGTGTATAAATTTGCGGTTCTGCTATCATTAAAATTTCATCCGCTTTTTTATTGATCTTATTGATTTTTGATAAAACGTCGTTTTCCGTTTTATTTTTAATACTTGGTTTTTCTTGGCTTACGTCAATGCCAAGCTCTCTTTTTAGTTTTTCTTTCTTTTTGTTTTGATTCCACTCTTTGATTACGCCTATTATTCCGCGAGCCATTTTCTAACCTATGCATAAAATTTGTTTTGCGATATTTTCATTTTAGAACCGATGATGTCGTATATGTCTTCATCAAAAAATTCTAAAATAAAGAAGAAGCAGTATAAAATAGCAACGACTGCTAACGAATATAAAATCAAGATAAACCACGAGATAAATCCAGCGATTATAATCGTGAATAGACTCGTGGTCGTTAGACCTATGATTTTTGTTCTTTTGGTTAAATCCATATAGCAGTCGGTCACTATCATTCGCTTTTACCTTTTACATTGCTGCGGCAGATAAGCCGTATGCAATACCAAGAATAATCGCGATACCAAGTAGCAATTTTATATTATTTTTTAAAGCCTCGATATTTACGAACATTATCGTTAAGAATACTACGACCCAGATAATACCGAATACGGTGATTACGGTATTGATAACGCTTGCGGCACTGCTGCCAGCTTCCGTGATTTGTTCATTCGCCTTTGTTTCCAAAGTTTTTAAAACATTTTGGCCGCCCGCTCCGAATAAGTAAAACGGCAAGAACATTAAAAAGTAAAAAATACCTTTCGCCTTTTTCGAGACTTCTCTCATTGTTTGCTCCTTTTTTGATTAGAATATTTTTGATTTCTAGCACTATACTATTTTTTGAAAAGCGAGATTTTGTAAAAGTGATTTTGTAAATAACGATTTAAAGGGGGCTAAAATTATGCGCTTAAAAATTTTTAAAGTTTTTATTTACTTTTATGTTCTTTTGACTTGATTGACGTATGGGCGTTTGTATCTATTTTTTAAAATATTACGCTTTGACAAAATGCCCTTTTTAAAAAATTTTACAAATTCTTTTAAAAATTTTCTTTTTCGTTCTGTTTTGCTTATCTCTGAATATTTTTGCTGAATATTTTTAAATTTTTCTTATATTTTATTCATAAGCTTATCCAAGTAAAATTTTATTATTCTGTATTAGTGCATTGCAAATATGATTTTGATTTTTTAAGTATCTTTGTAATTTTTCATCGCGCTCCCTTTTAAAGCCTACTCGTTTTTTCAAAAATAAAACGCTCTACGTTTTATTTTATTTTCGGTAGTTGTAAAATTACCGAAAATCAGAGCTTTTTTAAGTTTAGTTTCCCCATTTTTAGGCGCTTCATCGCCGTAAAAATGAACTAAACTTAAAAAAATGACATACAAAAGGGGTTATCCTGCCTGTTTTCTTGCATTATCTTTTTTAAAGCTACTTACGCTAACATCTTTTGCAAATATGTTTAAAAGCTATGAAAACTTTTTTAAAATTTAAAAGGGAGAGAATTTGGCGAGGCGTAATTGGGATGCGTTTTTTGAAGAGTTAAAAGCCATAAGGGCGGGCTATACTCGCACCGCAAAATCGGAGCATAAATACGTTTCCTTTGGAGGCGGCGTAGGATTTTCCCGCTCGCATATTCCTTTCCCTAAAAACGACTTCGCCAAGCAATCCGTCGTAAAGATGATTTCAAATTTGCCTAAAACCTCCATCAAGCGCTGTATTGACTATGCCCTTAAAAACTCTCTTGACGGCGCAGCCGTCAATGAAAAAGGGGAAAGAGTAAGTAGCGATGAAATTTTAAAAGAATGGGGCAAGGATTTCGGCGACAATCTAAACTCGAAGGACGCATGGCATCTGATTTTTTCCATCAACGAGCCCTGCGACGATCAACGAAAATTAAGAGCTTTGAGCGAAAGCGTGCATAACGTGCTGGGTTTAAATTTTAGCGGACATAAATATGCTTTTGTGCTACATACTCATCAAAACAATCCGCACGTGCACGTAGTTTTAAATAAGCGAAACAGCTTTACTAAGAAAAAAATTCACTTTGACAGTAGAAGCGAAATTAGAGAGTTTTTTGACGACGTGCGCACAAATTTTGCCTATTCACTCGGGGCTCGCGGGCTAAAATACGAGAATAAAAATTTCTTGCAAAAGGATTTAAAACGCGAATTTAACAGGGTAAAATCTGCCGTAAAGCTTGAGAGCGATGACTATACCGCGAAGGATAAAATAAACGACTACTACTGCAAAATGCAGGATAAAAACAAGCAAAGCTACGATGCTACGGCAGGGCGCATTCAGGTTTTAAATGACGAGCTTGCCCTGCTAAAAAAGAATAACGAGGAACTCTTGCAACTCTTTTTGCTCTATACCAAAAAGCGAAATAAACGGGCGTATAAGCTGGCAAAAGAGCTAAAAGAAAGCAACCGCGTCATCAAAGAAAAGAGCAAGGCGGTGCTTGCCGAAATCAATAAGATAAATAAAATTTCCCATCAGGCTACGCAGCTTAACGAGATGCGGTTAGTTCACTATAAAGACCGATCTTCCGGATTAAGCTTGCTTGAAAATTTTAGCTACAACTACAATAAAATTTACCCGAAAAATAAGGGTGCTAGCAAGT
>NZ_CALEDC010000172.1 GCF_937949835.1 uncultured Campylobacter sp. | reverse complement strand
GTCTAAATTTAGCTCGCTCGCCGCAAGATTTTGCCGCGACCTATCTGGGTTCGCCGCGGCGTCTAAGCTTAACTCTTGCGTCGCGCAAAAATCCGCGCTTAGGCGTAAAATTTCGCGCGCGATGCAGATCCCAAAAAAACTCCCTACGCTCACGGCAGTGTAAAAATCACCGCTCTTGCCGATTTTAGCGGTATTTGCGTAGTAGCTCTCGTTTAGCCAGCCCTCAAAAAAATCGCTAAATTTCACGCCCGTACTATCTCGTCCAGGCTTTTGCGTAGGCGCGCGAAGCCCTCTTTGATCTCCGGTTTTTTGATATTTAATGCAGGCAAAAATCTAAGGGTGCGCCTGCCGGATTTTAGGATCAAAAGTCCGTTTTGCAGGGCTTTGTTAAAGATCTCGCCCAGATTTTTTTCATCGCGCAGCACGAGGCCTTGCATCAGACCGAGCCCCACGCGCTTTTCGATCAGGCTAGGATAGTCTGCGGCGAGCCCGTCTAGTTTTTTGATAAATCTTTTTATAGTCTTATCAAGCTTACCGCTCGCTTTTAAAAACTGAAGCTGCGAAAGCACCGCAAGCGCCGTAGAGGTCGCCAAAAAGTTACCGCCGAAGGTGCTGCCGTGCTCGCCCGGAGCGAAAATATTTTGCTGCGCCACGCACGCGCCGATCGGCACACCGCCCGCAAGACCTTTGGCAAAGGTGATGATGTCGGGGCGGATGCCGTAAATTTGCGACGTCGCAAACTCGCCCGTGCGATATACGCTGCACTGCACCTCATCGGTGATCAAAAGCAGCTTTTTCTCTTTCAAAACCGCCGCCAGCCTTTGCACGCTAGCCCTATCCAGAGGTTTAATGCCGCCCTCGCCCTGGACTAGCTCGATCATCACGGCGACGCTGTTTTCATCGATATGCGCGATGATCTCCTCGATATCGTCGAAAAATTTAAACCCGGGCATATAAGGCGCAAAAATTTCCGGATGAAATTTCTCCTGCCCGGTAGCTTGTAGCGTCGCTAGCGTGCGACCGTGGAAGGAATTTCGCAGAGTTAGAATTTCAAATTTTTTATTAGGGAAGTTTACGGTGCCGTATTTGCGCGCCATTTTGATCGCAGCTTCGTTCGCCTCCGCGCCCGAGTTGCAAAACACAGCGTAGCTGCGGTACCCCAAAAGCTCGCTAATCTTTTGAGCCAGGGCTTCTTGGGGCAGAATTCTATAGATATTTGAGCCGTGGATGATCTGCGCGGCTTGCGTGCCGATCGCTTCCAGCACGATTTCGTTTGCGTGCCCCAGGCAGTTTACGCCGATGCCCGCGCCAAAATCCACGTAATCCCTGCCCGCTTCATCATAGACTATCGAGCCCTCGCCTCTTACTAGCGCTACGTTTACGCGCGCAAAATTATCCATCAAATAGTTCATTTTTTATACTCCACTTTAGGCAGATGCCAAGATTTGTAATAAGCCACCATGCGAAACGCAACCCCTAAAACCAGCAAAATAAGCACCGAAACTACGCCGCTAAGCCCCAATCCATCAAGCACGAAATATATCAAGCCCACGCCCATGCTTATCGTGCCATAAAGCCCCGTATGTAAAAACCACGGCACTTCGTTCAGCAGTACGTCGCGCAAAATGCCACCACCCACGCCGTTGCAAAATGCGATCAGTACTACGCCGAAAACGTTGTGATTGTAGCTTAGCGCGACCATCGCTCCAACGATCGAAAAGCTTATGACGTCGATCGCATCGGTTAGAATAAATAAAAATTTACCCTCCAAATCGCGGTTCTCGTAAAGTTTGGCAAAAATGGCTACGGCGCTTACCGCAAGCACGATCGTTACGGGCGCATAGTGCGTAAACGAGTAGATCTCGCGGCTTACTAAGGTGTCGCGCATGATCCCGCCGCCAAGCGCCGTCAAAAACGCCGCGATAAAGATCCCAAGCCAATCGCAGCCCTTCTTTACGCCGAATAAAAACCCGCTAAGCGCCGCCGAAGCGATGCCTACGCACTCCGTAAGCTCCAAAATACTCATATCACAACCCGCTAAAATCCTTTTAAAAACGCATTTTACAACAACTAAATATAAATTTGGGTAAAGCGCGACGAGCGGGAGAAATTTAGGCGCTGCGGTATAAATTTAAAGCGGCGGGTAAAATTTGAGCGCGGCGAATTAAAATTCTACGAGATAGAATTTTGCGAAACAGAATTTCGCTAGGTAAAATTTTATGCGGCAGAATTCTACGCGGCTAAAATACGGCGTCGCTTCCGCGTAAATATAAAATTTAGACTTGAAATTTATAAATGCCCGCAAGATAAAATTTCACAGAATTTTATCGCGGCTAAAACACATAACGTCGCGACCTGGCGCAAATTTTAGCTTTAAATTTACGGCACGTGCG
>NZ_CALEDC010000171.1 GCF_937949835.1 uncultured Campylobacter sp. | reverse complement strand
ATACCTGGCGTGAGGGGATCGAGGGCTCGTATCAAGACCTGGCGCGGGTGGAGCTTTTGAAAAACAGCGCCGATTTTAGAATTTATACGCCCAAATCAAGCGCAGGCCTTGGAATCAGCCTGTTAAGCGACTTTGAAGCGCCGAAGGGCTTAAACGAAGAGGATCTGAACAACTACGTCGGCGGTATCGCCACTAGCGTGCTGAGTCTTGCAGGGATTTCTAGCGATAATCTCAGCTCGCCGGAATTTTTGCTGATCAGCCAAATTCTGACCTATCATTTTAATAAAGGCGAGGGGGTGAGCGTGGTGGATCTCATCGCGCAGATCGGCAACCCGCCTTTCGATAAGATCGGCGTTTTGGGCGTCGATACCTTCTTTCCGAGCGATAAGCGAATGGCACTTGCGATGAAGATTAACGCACTCATCGCAAGCCCGAGTTTTAAGCTTTGGTGCGAGGGCGAGCGACTAAATATCGCCAAGATGCTCTTTGATGAAAACGGCAGGGCGAGGGCGAATATATTTTCCATCGCGCATCTAAACGACGATGAGAGGATGTTTTTCGTCACGCTGCTTTTGGGCGAGATGATCAAATGGATGCGCACCACTAGCGGCACCAGCTCGCTGCGCGCAGTACTTTATATGGATGAAATTTACGGCTTTTTTCCGCCAAACGGTAATCCGCCGAGCAAAACCCCGATGCTTACGCTGCTAAAGCAGGCTCGCGCTTTCGGTCTTGGCTGCGTATTATCGACGCAAAACCCGGTCGATCTCGATTATAAGGGGCTTAGCAATATCGGTACGTGGTTTATCGGGCGCTTGCAGACTGCGCAGGATAAGGAGCGCGTCATCAGCGGCCTAAGCGGTATCGGCTCAAATCCGATCGACAAAAGCGTGCTTATGGAGAAAATTTCAAACCTCAAAAAGCGAAGCTTTTTGGTAAAAAACATCAACGAGGACGTGCTGCGGGTAATCGAGACGCGCTTCGCGCTAAGCTATTTAAAAGGCCCTCTAAGCAACGAGCAAATTTCAAATTTGATGAAAGACAAAAAGGCTGAAATTTCGTCCGTGTCGGGCGCCGCGCAAGGCGTCAAATCCGTCGGCGCCGCCAAGCCCGTAGTTTCTGCTGAAATTTCTCAGCTTTACAGCTACGGCGCGAGCCTTGAGCTAAGCCCGTATCTGTACGCAAGCGCAAAGATACGATTTTGCGACAAGGGAGTCGATTTTACGCAGCAGCGCTCCTTTTTACTCTCGCTTTCGGACGTAAGCGAAATAGATTGGAGCGAGGCTAGCACGCGAGAAGTTGCAAATTTAAGTGGACAGGAGCAGGCGGGCTCGCTTTACGGCGCACTTCCTAGCTTCATCGCGGGCGCAAAAAATTTAAACGCTCAGCTTAAAAGCTTTAAAGAATGGCTCTACCGCAACGAAAAGTTAGAACTTTTTAGCGCGCTTGATCTGCTCTCAAAACCGGGCGAGAGCAAGGAGGAGTTTTTCGTGCGCCTAGGCGATAAGGCGAACGAAATTTTAGAGGCCAAAACCGACGAGATCGCGGCTAAATTTGAAAAGGAAAAGGCGCGCCTTGAGGATAAAATTTCTCGCGCTAGCGAAAAGTATGAAA
>NZ_CALEDC010000170.1 GCF_937949835.1 uncultured Campylobacter sp. | reverse complement strand
AATTTAGCGTATCGCAGTCTGCAAAATTTCCCTCTTCAAATTCCAAAAGAAATTTTACCTTAGCCATATCTTTGCCGCGAAAAATTCGCCCCAGCGAGCGCATATTTTCATCATCCATGCAAAGAATTAGATCGTAGCGCTCGTAGTCAGCGGGCGTGACCTGCACGGCGCGGTGCGCTACGAGCGGCACCTTTTGCTCTTTTAGCAAGCGCTGCGTCTCGTAGTAGGGCGACGAGCCGATTTCGTCGGCGTGCGTCGCCGCAGAATCCACGCTCACGCGCGCACTTAGGCCGCTTTGATCAATCAAATTTTGCATCACGGACTGCGCCATCGGCGAGCGACAGATGTTGCCGTGACATACGAAAAGTAGCCTCACGCGCGCCTACTGCGTGATGATGTCGTAGTTTTTGGGGATTGCGGGCTTGAAGATCGCCTCATTCACCGGCGCGTTTTTGCGGACGTTGCTTAGATTTATGACTACTTTATTATCCATTTTGTCGGTGTAGCTGATCTTACTCGGCAGATCACCTTTTAGCTCGATTAGATATTTCACGTCGTCGAAGCTCGCCTCATAAACGCCCTTTTTATTGGGTTTTGCGTTCGCTAAGATCGCCGTTAAATTCGGCGTTTCTTTGATATTTGTGATGATAGCTTGCTCGAGTTCGGGCTCGATTACGACGACCTTCGTGAAGCTAAAAAATATATTTTTTATCGTAGGGGTCTTGTAATGCCACACGGCGTTCTCTTTTGTGGCGCTAAAATCGCCGCCGTAGCTGATTTTCGCGTCATCGCTCTGTACGGTTTGCGAAAAATTTGCGCTCAGCGTATCGAATTCTATCCCGCCCGCAAACGCAAAAACGCAGCTCGCCGCTAAAGAAATAAGAGTTTTTTTCATAAATTTTGCCTTTATTTTTGAAAATTTGCGCGTATTATAGCCGTTTTTCTAGGATTTAATTAAATAGAAACTAAAAATATGTTAATATGCGCGGTTAAAATTTTAAAACTAAGGTTTGAGATGTTTAAAAAGGTCATCCACGGGATTTTCGGCACTAAAAACGATAGGATCGTCAAGCAATACGCCAAGCGCGCAGCACAGATCAGTGCGCTTGAAGAAAACTACGCGGCGATGGACGATGCGGCGCTTAAGGCGGAATTTGAAGCGTTAAGAGCGCAAGTTCGCGCGGGCGAAAAGAGCACGGATGACGTGCTTAACGAAGTGTTTGCTATCGTGCGAGAGGCGGGCAAAAGAGTGCTAAATATGCGTCACTTCGACGTTCAGCTGATAGGCGGTTTGGTGCTAAACGACGGCGCGATTGCCGAGATGAAAACGGGCGAAGGAAAGACCCTCGTAGCGACTTTGGCGGTAGTGCTAAATGCGATGGAGGGCAAGGGCGTGCATGTCGTGACCGTAAACGACTATCTAGCTAAGCGCGATGCCGCGCAGATGGGCGAGCTATATGAATTTTTAGGGCTTAGCACCGGTGTGATCGTAGGCGGCGAATACGACGACGCTAAGCGCAAGGCTGCATACGCGTGCGACATCACTTATGGCACAAACAACGAGTTCGGCTTTGACTACCTGCGCGATAATATGAAATTTAGCGCGGATGAAAAGGTGCAGCGTGGGCATCATTTCGTAATCGTCGATGAAGTTGATAGTATTTTAATCGACGAAGCCAGGACGCCGCTCATCATCTCAGGTCCTACGAATCGCACTCTAGATGGCTACATCAAGGCAAACGAAGTAGCTCGCCAAATGATCCGCGGCGAGGCGCCAGCCGATCCGAAAGGCAAGGCGACGGGCGATTTTACCGTAGATGAGAAGAACCGCGCCGTTTTGATTACGGAGGCAGGAATTTCAAAAGCCGAGAAGCTTTTTGGCGTCGATAACCTCTATAGCCTTGAAAATGCAGTGCTTAGCCACTACCTTGATCAAGCACTTAAGGCAAATTATCTATTTGAAAAGGATGTGCATTACGTCGTGCGCGACGGGCAGGTCATAATCGTGGATGAATTTACGGGTCGTCTTAGCGAAGGGCGTAGATTCAGCGAAGGCTTGCACCAAGCTCTTGAAGCTAAAGAGGGCGTGCAGATCCAAGAGGAAAGCCAAACTCTTGCCGACATTACCTTTCAAAACTACTTCCGTCTTTACGAAAAGCTCGCCGGTATGACGGGTACGGCACAGACGGAAGCAACGGAATTTTCTCAAATTTACAAACTCGAAGTAGTCTCTATCCCTACGAACGTGCCGGTCATCAG
>NZ_CALEDC010000169.1 GCF_937949835.1 uncultured Campylobacter sp. | reverse complement strand
AAATTTTAATATTGTTATTCTCTGCGATCGTTGAGAGGCTATCCATAAATTTAGCCCAGTTCTTTTCGTTATAGGTAAGTTTTGAAATTTCTTTTAGCTTACCGTCTAGATATCCACGCTCATCATTGATATTTTTAAGGTTGGTCTTAGCACCATTGAGGATATTGCGCTTATTATCAACGAAAGCTTTAGGATCACCACCAAAAAACTCGTTATACTCTCTCTGTGCGCCTTCAAGCTTAGTCGTGGCAGTACTTAGATTTGTTTCGCTCTCCTCTAAATACGGATCGGCTTGCTGACTTAAAATAAAGTAAGCTACCACACCTACAAACAACAAAGCTATGTAAAAATAGTTATTTGCACTATTTCCCTTGGAGGCAAACCATTGATCAAGTTGATCTAATGAACTTTTCTTTTTCATTATTTAACCTCCACACTGATGTTGCTATCGTAAAAGACGGTTTTATTACCCTCTTGTAGCGCGATTGTTTTAGTATCCACGCCATACACCTCTTTTTTACTGATATCCTCTAAAAGCTCGGTCATCTGCTTATCGTTTTTGGTGCGCACCTGAACAGTTAGAGTCCTATTCTCATCACCGATCCTAACCATATTGCCCTTATTTTTAACGACCATATTGGTTAGCTCAAAAATAGAAACACCCTTCATAGCGTAATTGTTTTTCTTATCTAAGATGGCATTAATTAGTTTGCGCCTGTCGTTAAGCTCCTTACCACTCTTAGCAGCCTGGGCATTTACCTCTTTAGTCTCTTTATCCAAACGCGCACTTTCAGTTCTAGCGGGACCCATCTTTTCCTCTAAACCTTTATATTCGCTAGTTTTATCATCAGCTACCATATTATTATAATAGCCGTAGCCAAAATTATACGCAGGATACGCAGCGCCAAGTAAGCAGCCTAGCAACATATAGCCTATCAGCTTGCCGGTTGATCTTTGAGTCAAAGGTGGAGGTCTCATAAACGGCGAGTAGTTGTGATCGTCATCTTTAGTAATTAAATAATCTTGACCTACCAAGAACATCAAAATATCTAGCTGAGTGAGCGGATAATCTTTTGCGTTGATTGCAACGTTAAAATTAAAATCCTTGTATCTTAGCTTTAGATTATTTTCTACAAAAACCTCGATCGCAGGAATTTTACCGATATCCGTTCCGATATAGACATTTTGAATATTGACGTTGTAAATTTTACTAATACCGTTCAATACGTCGTTGATGTAGTAAAACATATCGTCAAAAATTTGGATCATATAATCGCGTTCGGTCGGATTTTCTAAATTTACTCCCTGTTTGGAGAGCAGTCTATAAAAGCTCTCTTCATCGACTCTGCTACCGACTAGCTCGACATATTTTTCATGCAAGAATTTTAGGTTGTATCTTACTTGACGAGATTGAAAATATTCGCCGTTTTGATACACTACCAAAAACGCATCGTCGCGCTGCAAGTAGATGAAGCAGTCGATCCCGTCGCGAGTTAGGACGCCTCTATTATACAAGCCCTCGTATAAAAACGGAGCCATAGCCACATAGTCGATGTAGTTCGTCCTAGCGGCGATCGCATCGAATTCTGAAGTGAGTTTGGCATTATCTACGACGAAAACATTAAAAATTCTATCATCGCCGCCAGCGCCTATTACCTCACTATAGGTGATTTTGTAATCCAAAGCAGTGTCAAGCCCCAGCTCCTCATACACCTTAACGACGATCGCATCTAAAAGATCCGCGTCCTCTACCGATCTGCTTATCTCGACCGTCGCAGTCATTATATCCTTATACGGAATATATGAGACGTAAGTTTCCTTCGCACGATTCGCTTTTGAGAAGTCGTGCTCGAAAACTTCATTCTCACTTAGACCGAATATGGTTTGCGTGACTTTGTTAATCGCAACAATCGAACTAGCATTTTTACTATTCTTTGCCATAACACTCCACTTCCAAATGAAATTTTCTACGCTGCTAATACTAATAGAAATAAAATAAAATGTCAATAGATAAAATCGGTTTTCACCATAAATTCGTCATTTTTCCAGCTTTTTTTTACAAAAACTGTTAATTTTAAGTAAATTTTGACCTTAGAAAAATTTGAAATTAACTTTTTGGCTCGAATTCCGATCCGCTTGATCGCTTCGCCGTTTTTGCCGATCAACATCTCTTTGTGTGAATTGCTGTCCGTTATGATCCGCGCATATACCGAGATCAGACCCGGTTTTTCCACCACTTTTTCCATCACGACGTCGCTGCAATACGGGATCTCGTCACTCATACTCTCAAAGATCGCCTCAAGTATGAAATCGCGATAAATTTCGCGCTCGTTGGTCGCGCTTAAAATTTCGGGGTCGTAAAAATACTCATGCTCGGGCAGAATTTTACAAATTTCGTCCAAAACCTGCTTTTTATAGACCTTTTTTTTGATGCTAACGGGGATTATCGCCTCAAATTTATCGGTAAATTTTTGATATTGCAGCAGCTTTTGCACGATCTTTTCGTCGTTTGCTTCGTCAATTTTAGTTAAAATCACGATGTGTTTGGTGCCTGCGTTTAAATTTAAAAATTTTTCATATTCCGCGGTATCATCGTGCACGGGCGCCAAAAACAGCACCAAATCGCAGCCTTCAATCGCTCCGAGCGCCACTTCGACCATCAGTTTATTCATCAGCTTGGCGCTTTCGTGCAGCCCGGGCGTGTCCGTGAAAATCACCTGATCTGCGCCGTTCATCGCGATGCCGCTAATCTTGCGGCGCGTGGCGTTGATCTTGTGCGAGACGAGCGAAATTTTCTCACCGCAGAGGTAGTTTAGTAGCGAGCTCTTGCCCGCATTGGTCCGCCCAATGAGCGTTACAAATCCGCTTTTCATATTTTCCTTAAATTTATAAAATTTTATCCTGCTTGCGACCGCAGCGCCAAGCTCTTGCGGGTAAATTCTAAAATCTAGTTTTGCGCAGGCTGGCTCCGCACAAGCGGCTGAAATTTGAAATTCCGCCATTACATAAGCGGGTAAAATTTAAAATTTCAAGCCACGCGGTAGCGATAAATTTTACTCGTCTCGGCGTAGAATTATATTCACTTTAAATCTCGCAAGCCGCGAATTCTGCAGCTTCGTAAATTATCTGCGAAATTTTAAATTCTATCCTGCCATGCGCTACGGCTTGACATATAACCCGCGCAGCACAGAATTTCGATCATTCCTAAAATTTTACAGACTTAAAATTTCAAAGTATCGCCAAATTTAAAAGGATTAAATTCTGCGTATTTTTAAAATTCCGCTAAATCTCAAACCTAAAATTATAACGCTTTGCAAATTTCAAAAACGCAGAATTCCGCGACTCTGTAGAATTCTAAAAGTAGCTACCGCGCCGCCTTATAAAATATATTTCGCCAGATCCTCGTCGCTTGCGATGTCTGCGAGCTTTTCGCTTACGAGCTTTTCATCCACGACGATCTTTTGCCCTTTAAACTTATCCGCTTCGAAGCTGATATCCTCAAGCACCTTTTCCATTATCGTATGCAGCCTTCTAGCGCCGATGTCTTCGACTTTTTCGTTCGTGCTCGCCGCAAATTTCGCGATCGCTTTGATCCCATCCTCGCTAAATTCCAGCTCGACGCCCTCGGTCTTTAAAAGCGCCGAGTACTGCTTAAGAAGCGAATTTTTCGGCTTGGTTAAAATTTCGCACAGCGCCGCCTCGTCTAGGCTGTCAAGCTCGACGCGAAGCGGGAAGCGCCCCTGAAGCTCGGGTATGAGATCGCTCGGCTTGCTGATATGAAAGGCGCCCGCGGCGATAAAAAGGATGTGATCGGTGTCGATATTGCCGAATTTCGTGCTTACGCTGCTGCCCTCCACGATCGGAAGCAGATCGCGCTGCACGCCCTCTTTGCTCGGATCTTGCCTGCCGCTATTACCGCTTGAGACCGCCACCTTATCGATCTCGTCGATAAAGATGATGCCCTCGTTTTGCGCACGCCTAACGGCTTCGGCTTTGATGCTCTCCATATCGAGAACCTTCTCGCTAGCCTCGCTTTTGAGGGCGACCTTGGCGTCTTTTACCTTCATCTCTTTTTTGCTCTTGCGCGTCGAAATTCCGATTACTTTGATGAAGCTTTCCTGCATATTCGCCATCTCGGGCGGTAAATTCGGATTTGATTCAAGCGCGTTTTCGCTTACTTCGATCTCGATACTAAGATCGTCCAGATCGCCGCGCTCGAGCTTGGCCGCCATCTTTTCGTAGCTTTTTTCGTAATCTGCGACCTTCTCCTCGCTCGCTCCGCGCGGAAGCGGCGGAAGGACTTTTTCTAAAATTTTACGCTTGATGTAATCATCAATCTTGTCTTTGTTCTTTTCAAATTCCTCGCCGCGTACTAAATTTACCGACGCGGCAGCCAGATCGCGCACCATGCTCTCCACGTCGCGCCCCACGAAGCCTACTTCAGTATATTTGCTCGCCTCGACCTTGATAAAAGGAAGTCCGAACATCTTCGAAAGCCTGCGCGCGATCTCGGTCTTACCCACTCCGGTAGATCCGATCATTAGGATGTTTTTGGGCATCACCTCGTTTTTCATCTCATCTTCGAGCGCCATTCTGCGGTAGCGATTTCGCAAAGCCACCGCTATCGTGCGTTTGGCGCTATTTTGTCCGATTATATATTCGTCTAATTTTTCTACGATCTGCTTTGGCGTCATCATCTCTTTTCGTCCCAAATTGCGTATGTTTTGATGTTTTCATTCGTGTAAATGCAAATCTCGCCTGCGATTTTAAGGCTTTGCTTTACGAGCTCCTCTTCGTCTAAGCTTGCAAATTTATCCAAAGCTCGCGCCGCGCTAAGAGCGTAATTCCCGCCGCTTCCGATCGCCGCGATCTTGCCGTCGTCCGGCTCTACCACGTCGCCCGTGCCGCTAAGCAGAAAGATATTTTTGCGGTCCAGCACCAGCATCATCGCTTCGAGCTTTCGCAGATACTTATCCTTGCGCCACTGCTTGCTAAATTCTATCACGGCCCTTAAAAGATCGCCCTTTGCGCCATCTAAGCACTTCTCAAACATATCAAAAAGATTAAACGCATCGGCGGTGCTGCCCGCAAAGCCCGCCAAGACGTTACCCTCTTTGCCGATCTTTCGAATTTTAGTCGCATTGCCCTTTAAGACGGTGTTTCCAAACGTAACCTGTCCGTCGCCGCCGATGACGGAGGCCTTCG
>NZ_CALEDC010000168.1 GCF_937949835.1 uncultured Campylobacter sp. | reverse complement strand
GCCATTCCTCTGCGCGTTGTAGGGTCCAGGTATCGCTTGCGTACGCGGATATTTACCGGCGTAACCTCCACAAGCTCGTCCTCTTCGATCCACTCTAAAGCACGCTCTAAATTTAATGCTCGTGGCGGCACGAGCTTGATCGCATCATCGCTGCCGCTGGCGCGGACGTTGGTTAAATTTTTACCCTTGATCGGATTGACGTCCAGATCGTTCGGGCGGCTGTGCTCGCCGATGATCATGCCCAGATAGACCTTCGCCTGCGGAGCGATAAAAAGCACGCCGCGATCTTGCAGGTTCCACAGGCTGTATCCTAGCGCCACTCCGTTTTCCATGCTCACGAGCGCGCCGTTTTGTCGCTTCTCGACCGCGCCGATGAAGGGGCGAAATTCCAAAAAGCTATGATTCATCACCCCTTCGCCGCGAGTATCGGTCAAAAACTGCGAGCGAAAGCCGATAAGACCGCGCGCGGGGATCTCAAACTCCATGCGCGTCTGCCCGTCGCCGGTCGGATTCATCACCTTCATCTCGGCCTTTTTGCGACCGAGCTTTTCGATGACGGTGCCGGTACAATCATCGGGCGCGTCGATGACTAGATGCTCGAAAGGCTCGCATTTGATGCCGTCGATCTCTTTGATGATGACTTCCGGGCGCCCGAGGCAAAACTCAAAGCCCTCGCGGCGCATATTTTCAGCCAAAATCGTAATCTGCAACTCGCCGCGGCCGCTTACTTTAAATTTTCCCTCGCCCGCGTTTTCATAGCGCATCGCGATGTTGGTTTTCATCTCCGCTTCCAAGCGCTCGTCGATCTTATTTGAGGTTACGAATTTACCCTCCGTGCCGGCTAGTGGTCCGTCATTTACGCTGAAAATTACGCTAAGAGTCGGCTCTTCGATATGCAGCGCATCAAGCGGGATCGGATTATTGGGATCTACGATGCTATCGCCTACGTCAAGCGCGTCAAAGCCCGCAATCGCCACAATGTCGCCCGTGCCCGCCGCATCGATGTCGGTACGCTCAAGCCCGTTAAAGCCGATCAGCTTTGAAATTCTACCGTTGATGTGCGTGCCGTCAGCTTTGGCTAGCATAACACTTTGGTTTTTATTTATCGTGCCGTTGAAAATCCTAGCGATGCCGATCTTACCGACGTAGTTATCGTAATCAAGCGTGAAAACCTGCAGTTGAAGCGGATTATCGTCGCTGCCGCTAGGGGTCGGAACGTGAGAGATGATCGTCTCAAAAAGCGGCTTCATGTCGGTGCTCTCATCGCTTAGATCGTATTTTGCATAGCCGTTTTTGGCCGCGGCGTAGATGACGGGGAACTCAAGCTGCTCGTCGTTTGCGTCAAGCGCTACAAAAAGATCGAAAATTTCATTTACCACGCGGTCCGGATCGGCTGCGGGCTTGTCGATTTTATTTACGACTACGATAGGTCTGAGCCCCAAAGATAGTGCCTTTTTTACGACAAATTTTGTCTGCGGCATGACGCCTTCTTGCGCATCGACGAGCAAAAGCACGCCGTCTACCATCTTTAGCACGCGCTCTACCTCGCCGCCGAAGTCGGCGTGGCCCGGGGTGTCGATGATGTTGATTTTAACGCCGCCGTAATGGATGGCGGTATTTTTGGATAGGATCGTAATGCCGCGCTCTCGCTCTATGTCGTTGCTGTCCATCACGCGCTCTCCGACCTCTTGGTGATTACCGAAGGTGCCGGACTGTTTTAAAAGCTCATCTACGATAGTGGTCTTGCCATGATCGACGTGCGCGATAACCGCGATATTTCTGATATTTTCCAAATTTCTCTCCGTTTATAATTTCAAAAACTGACGATTATACTAAAAAAATTCTTAAGATAAAAATTTACGAATACTCTTTGACTTCGCAGACAAAAAACTCATACACGCGCTGTTGGATTAGCGCATCCTCGTCATCATCTCCGATCAAACGGCGTAGATGCGAAAAATCAATCTTTTTGATATATTTTTTGTTATTTTTGATATCTCTGTCGATCTCTTTTAAAAGCGAATCTAAATTTAAGCTTTTATAGGTTTTCGCCTTTAAGATATACTCTTTTACGATGGAGACCAGCACGCCTATGCGCTGTTCGTCGCCTGGATAAATTTCGCCGGCTATATCTTTGATCACGTCGTAATCCTCGTCGGTCTGCTTCTTTTTGGCAAGAAGCATTGCGGCAAAAATTTTGGCTCTAAACTCAATAGAACGATGATGAGGGATAAAAACCTCGCGAAATACGGATAAAAGATGATTTTTAAAATTCATTTATAACCTTACTTTAAGAAACATTTCCATATAATCTTGATCGCCCTTTCTTAGACCTGTGCAATGCTTTTTTTAGGCACCGCTTCAGGGTAGGAATACAGCAGAGCACTTAGATCTCGCATGTGCCGCAGCCATCTGGGAAGGGGTTTTATAAATCGATCCTATTAAGTCCGAAATGCTCTTTGAAATCCTCGCAAACACTCTGAAAATCGACGCCTTCAATTTTCGGCTTGGCTTTGAAAAACTCTAACATCGAATTATACCCGCTAAGCAGCTCCTTGCTTTTAACGCCGTAGCTGATCGAAATCCCCGCCTCAAAAAATGCCGCTAGCTTATCGCAATACTTAAGCGCCTTGCCGTCGATTGCGCGGAATTTATCTTCGTTAAACATCTTTAGGCTGCCCTCCGCAAATTTAGGCTCCTTGCCTAACTCGAAGGTGCGGTTTTCAAACTCGTCTTTTATAAATTTACTGCCCTCTTTACGGATACCCAAAATATAACTAAAATCATCTCGCATATGTTCCGGCACAAAGGGTAAAATTTTATCGTCTATTAGCCGCATCTCATATTCGCCGATGATGTCACTAAGGCCTTTAACACCGTATTTTACGGGGCTAATGATGTCGCGAGTGAGGCTTTCTGGTAGATCGTGAAATAGCGCGCAGAAAAAATTATACGCCGTGCGCGAGCGGCACGCACCCACTTCAAGCGAGAAAAAATAGCTTAAAATCGCGACTACTAGCATATGCCCTAGCACCGAAGTCTCAGGGATACGCGGCGTCTGCGCCCAGCGCTTTTGAAAACGAAGTCTGCCGCTAAGATCGACTATGCGAGCAAGTTTTTTATTCATCACGATCTTTCGCACGCCGATTAGCTCGTAATAATCCTCGAGCTCCTCCTCGACCTTGGATTTTAGCTCTTCAATATCGTTTAAAAACTGGCTCGTTTGATATACGATATTAAATTCCCACCGCGTAGAGAGGTAGCTAGCCGCCTTTAAAATAACGGCTTCTTTCTTATGATCCTTGGAATTTAGATATTTTTTAAATCGCTCGAGAAACGCGCCATTTTGAATAGGCAAAAGATCGCTTTCTAGGACGCTTAAAACCCATTCGTTGATCTTTTTTTTCTTGGTTTTTTGTATCTGATGAAAGACGTCCGGACGGATGTCGGTCACGACGATGCGCGCTAAAAACTCGAAAATCCCCGCTTCGATGACGTAGTTGATATCTACGTCGCGCTCAAAGCTAGCGATAAAATAAGCGATGATAAATTTATGCGCCTGCTTGTCGAGCTCAACTAAACTTACCATCTTTGGGTAATCGTTCCAGCGGCTAATGCTTGCGGATTTAAAAATTTGTTCGACTAAATTTGAGCTTATCATCGGTAAATTTGATCCGAGTTTATTTCGATTACCGTGTGGACGTTGCCGCGCGGATTAAAATCGCCCGTGATTTTCATAAATTTAGGCTTTAACTTGCTTTGCAGCGCGCCGTAAATTTCATTTATGCTATCCTCATGGCTGATGTAGCGGTTCATAAAGGAATTTATGTAAAGTTTGATAGCTTTAAGTTCGACTACGAGCTTATCGGGGATATATTCCAAATAGATCGTCGCAAAGTCCGGATAGCCCGAGCGCGGACAGCGGCAGCAAAACTCAGGTAGGGTTATTTTTATAAGATAATCGCGCTTTTGTTTATTGGGCCAAACTTCCATCTTTTCTATGTCAAATTTCTCAATTTCCTCTTCGCCATATCTCACTATGATCTCCTTAAATTCGATATATCGTTCGGCTTTTCGACGCAAAATCCCTGAATATAATCGATACCCATTGTATAAAGCTGCATTTGAAATTCCTGCTTATCTACAAAGCGCATTACGGTTTTGATGCTCGATTTTGCACAGGCTTCGTTGATGCCGATAAATATATTTTTGATCTTTTCGTCGTCTAAATTTTTGTTAAATTCTATATCATAAACGATAAA
This sequence comes from uncultured Campylobacter sp., assembly GCF_937949835.1. GTDB lineage: Bacteria > Campylobacterota > Campylobacteria > Campylobacterales > Campylobacteraceae > Campylobacter_B. The sequence goes on along the minus strand of NZ_CALEDC010000168.1, from coordinate 2,497 downwards.
ATCCACTTCTAAAAATTTTAAATATTCAAAGCTCGCGTTTGAGCCGCCGAACTGCGACAGAGCGAAGCTAAAACCGAGTTCGCGGAATTTAATTAAAATTTCATCAAAGCGCTTAATCTCCGAATAGATAAGCTTTTCGTTAAACTCAAACACAATCTTTTTTGGATCGATTAGATTATTATCGATGAGCTTTAAAATTTCATTGCGAAACTCGTTATTTCGCAGGGTCTGAGGCATGATCTCGATAAAAATTTTAGCATCGATATCTTTAAAATAGATGATCCTAGAAATCTGCCTCATCATCGAAATATCGTATTTAATATCGTAATGATTTAGCAGCAAAATATCTAAAATTCTACTTTTTGTAATCTTTTCGCCGCTTCTTAGATCGAGCTTCGGGATCAAATTTATATGCGATTTTACGCCGTTTTTATCTGCAACGCGCTGATATTTAAAGCTGAAATTTTCACTATCGATCGCTTCCATTACGTCGGCGGAAAATACGTCAATTAATACTTTCTCTACGTCAATAGCCTTCTCGCCGTGCTCTTCGTCGTCCAGGTGATTTATCTTATAAAATAGAGCATTTACGATATTATTTAGATTTCGGTCATATGAACTTGGAAGCATTGTAAATTCACTTTTTATCTCTACGTTTTTAATCGTTTGACTTGAAATTTTATGCTCAAACATCCGCAAAATATGACTTAAATTTGTAGCTTTTGATTCTACGCCGAATACAAAGTAGCCGTTTATAAAGCGCCCGATCGGAAGGTCCTTAAAACCCTGCTCCGCCATAAAATTTGAAAGTTCCTTACAATACTCATATAAAATTTCATCGCCGTTTTTATAACCGTATCGATCGTTTATGTCGATGATATTTTTAATTCGCAAAAGAACGATATTTATTTGACGATTTTTAGCTAAATCATTGCTTAAAATTTTCTCGATCTCCTCGCGCACGAATACGTGAGTAACGGGATCGATCAGCGTCTTTTGAAAGCCAAAGTAAATTTGATAGATGACATAATAAACATAGCAGATTAAAAGTATCAAAAATAAAATTACGTCGTCAAATTTAAACTCGCCGTTTCGAAACAAAATAATTCCGAAAACAATTAAAACGCAGGTAAACGGCACCGAAATTTTAAGTGCCGTTATAAAACGATTTTCGCGCTCTTTGGTCTCACTAAATAAAACAGACATTATATATCCAAGTGTTTAACGTCTTTGGCATGGTCTTGAATGTAATTCCTACGCGGTTCAACCTCGTCGCCCATGAAGAGATTAAAGGTATCGCTAGCACTCTGTGCGTCTGCAATGCTAATTTTTAAAAGCCTTCTATTTTCAGGGCTCATAGTTGTTTCCCAAAGCTGCTCCGGATTCATCTCTCCAAGACCTTTATAGCGCTGAATATAAGCGCCTTTTTTCGAGCTTTTTTCGATTTCATCTAAAATTTCAATAAAATCCTTACCGAAGCTTACATCCCGCTCTTTGATCTTTGAATAAATTCTAATCGCCTCTTCAAAGATATAATTGCCGAATAAATTCTCATCTATCACAAGCTGTTCCAAGCCGTTCGGAGTTTGGACATAAATTCTAATGCCTTCATCATTTACATAGGAATTTAAGATGTTAAATCCTTCGCTTTCTAAACGCGGTTTTAAAATTTTAAATAGCTCCTCGTAGACAAGGCTTCGCGCTTCGTCGTTTTCTATCAAAAATCTGATCGCGCTAAGCACGCTGAAGCGCTTTTTAAGCTCATTAAGAAGCGAGCGATAGTTTGAGACGATTTTTAGATAATCAATCAGATCCTCGTTGCCGATGCCTTCAAACTCGCCCATATCGATGCCAGTTTCGATCAAAAACTCGCTAAGCGCCTTTTCGTCTTTCAGATAAATTTCTTTTTTGCCCTTTTTATATCTAAAAAGCGGCGGCTGTGCCAGATAAACATAGCCGTTTTCTACGATAGGGCGCAAAAATCTAAAGAAAAATGTTAGAAGTAGCGTCTGAATGTGGCTGCCGTCGACGTCCGCATCGGTCATAATGATGATTTTATGATAGCGGAGCTTTTCTTCGTTAAATTCCTCGCCGATACCGCAACCAAAGGCCGTGATCATATTTTTAATCTCTTCAGATTGCAAAATTCTATCCAGGCGCGCCTTTTCTACGTTTAAAATTTTACCTCTAAGCGGCAGGATCGCTTGAAACACGCGGTCTCTTCCCTGCTTCGCCGAGCCGCCCGCGCTATCGCCCTCTACTAGATAAATTTCGCTAATGTTTGCATCTTTACTCTGACAATCGGCTAACTTTCCGGGAAGGGTGCCGACGGAATTTATATTGTCTTTTTTGCGCGTTAGATCGCGTGCTTTTTTTGCCGCTTCGCGACCGCGCGCGGCTAAAAGAGCTTTATTCATAATAGCGCGCGCTTCGATCGGATTTTCTTCAAAATACTTACTAAGCACTTCAAACGCCATCTTTTGCACGATCGGCTTAA
>NZ_CALEDC010000167.1 GCF_937949835.1 uncultured Campylobacter sp. | reverse complement strand
CAGGCAAGCCCTCAGCGATTAAACCGAACATATCGAAGGCTTCTCTTTCGTACCATACGCAAGCAGGCACTAAAGGAGTAACCGACGGGAACGTAGGATCCGATCCAGGAATTAGCGTCCTAACGGTGATGAAGCATTTATCCTCTGCGGCAAAATCCTCGGCTTCGGTCATCTTTCCACCTTCCATAGATATCGCATAGTAAAGCGCGAAATTTCCGTTTAGCTCGCGCTCATCGTTAGGGATCATCGTACTGATAAAACCGCCGATATCATAATACAGCGTTTTAACCGCAAGCGGCAGATCATTTCTATCCACTAAAACGGTGATTTGATCCTCGGCTTGGCGGGTAACTTCTAAGACCTTGACTTTGGTCTTTAAAATTTCTATAAATTTATCGCCTCTCATTTTTAACCTCTCATCATTATTCTAACGCCGTTTTCGACGAGCATCCAAAAATCACCTACGTGCCATACGCCGAAAATTATCACTAAAGCGCAAAGCAAGATTAGCGGTAAATTTTCAAACAAGCTCATCTCTTTAGCATAAACCACTTCACCTTTAGGCGTACCGAAGCTCGCTAGATTAAAGTGTGCGAAGTCCGCAATGAAAATAATTACGAGCGCGATCGCAAATAATGCTACGGCTATGTATTGACCGCTGGCTATCGCGCCTTTGAAAACGTTAAATTCGCTTACAAAGATCGCAAACGCAGGAACACCTACGAGCGAGCAAACCGCAGCACCAAACATTATCGTAGTAAGCGGAGCGATTTTTACCATACCGCCCATTCTAGACATATCTTTGTGACCGTAAATTCTAGCGATATTACCGGTAGAGCAGAATGCAAGAGCCTTGGTAAAGCTGTGAGCTAAGCAGTGAAAGATCGCGGCAAGCAAGCCGAAATATCCGCCGATGCCTAGCGCAAATGCAATAACACCCATATGAACGACCGAGTGGTAAGCAAACATCCTCTTTACGTCGTGCTGACGAACGAGGAAAATTCCTGCTATAAATAGCGTGATCGTACCGGAAATTAACATCACGGATTGAACGAAGTCAAAGCCTACAGCTTGAGCTGTAATAGCGTAATATCTAAATATCGCTAGCATCGCACATTTTAAAAGTACGCCCGAAAGTAGTGCTGAAATCGGAGCCGGACCTTCTGCGTGAACATCAGGAAGCCAAGTGTGAGTAGGAGCAAGTCCCGCTTTGGTTCCAAAGCCGATCAACGCAAAGATAAAGATAAGCTTAGCAGCGTCGCCGTTTAAATTTTTGGCATTATCCATAATGCTCGTCCAAAGCATCGAAGCCTCGCCGTCGCCTGTGATTTTGAATGTAGCCGCATATAGTAAAACGGTCGCATAAAGTGCAAACGCTAAGCCGATCGAGCATATAACGATATATTTGTAACCGCTCTCGGTAGATTTTTTATCTTTATGAATAGCGACCAAAAATACCGAAGCTAACGTAGTAGCCTCTACCGCAGCCCACATAAACGCGACGTTATTACAGATCACGCTAAGCGTCATCGTAAAAACGAAAACGTGGCAGAGCGCATAGTATTTTCTAAGATCGCTAAGATCCAGATGACCGCCCTGTATCTCCCATTTCATATAGGTGGTGGAGTATAAATTTACCAAAAAGCCCGTTACGGCGATTAGCACTAAAAATACGCAACCTAGGCTATCTAGGAATAGGAATTTATCGTATGCGTAAAACGCCTCGGCATTGCCGCTTAGAAGCTTGCCTACGTTACAGAGTAGCCCTGCGGATGTAACTGCAGAAATCAAAACGTGTAGCGTGCTTAGGAGCTTGAAATTCTTAGGGCATAAGAATAATATCAGCGCTCCGAGCAACGGAAAAATTAATATAAAAGCTAAACTATTCATCATTAACCCCTTAAATTCGAAGCTTTAGACGTATCAAGTCCGTCATAAGCTTTGTAAAATCTAACTGCCAAAACGCTCATAATAATAACCGCAAAGATCGCGTCGGTTAAAATTCCAAGCTCTACTAGCTCATGAGAGTTGTAAGCCATAAGCGCTAGGCTTAGGTGGATGCCGTTTTCAAAGAGGCAGTAGGCTAGAATTTGCTTGATGAAAGAATTTCTTAGCATGAAGCCAAAAATTCCCATCATAAATACGGTTACCGCCGCTATTAGAACGATTCTTTCTTGAATAAGAGAGAATTTAAGCAAGATCGGATTGATTGTCATCGCAATCGCTAGCGAAAATCCCATCGCAATAACGGGGCTTACGAAAAAGCCGCCTACCGGCTCATCCTCGCTGATCACATCCAGCTTTTTAACTAGCCAAAATAAAATTCCTGGCACGAAAATAACCTTCGTAAAAAACGCCACTATCGCCCAAATTCTAAGCTGCGGCGCATTGAAGTTAGAATACAGCATAAAAAATATGCTTACCAAAAGTAACGTCTGAATCGCGTAAATTCCGATCGAAAGCTTTAAATTTCTAAGTCCGAATACCGCGAGTGACGTTACGATCATACAAATTGCTAAAATATCGATACTATTCATCTTAAAATCCTACTACGTAAAGCGTTAATGCCGCAAAAGCAATGGCAAGAGCGCCGCATGAAATTTTGCGCATGCTCGAAGTCATTCTAAAGCGCGGTCCAAAGTTGTCGATGAAAACGGCTGCTACGTAAAATACGCCGGTTTTTAGCACAAAGATTATGATCGCTAAAAGCGGATTGCTAAAATTCCACGGCTCAAATATCGTTAGGAATAATCCGATCATCGCAAATTGCTTCAAAATAAGCGCCGCTTGCACTAAGCCGAGATCGCTGCCTGCATATTCGCCCAAAAGTCCTTCTTGAAGCTCTTGCTCGGCTTCGGCAAGATCAAATGGCTTTCTGCCGGTCTCGACATACATACACCATAAAAACGCAATCGAAGCGACAGCAAAGCTTGGAATTTGATAGCCGATCTGACCGCTGCGTACCATCTGCTGGATCTCAACTAAATTTGAAGTTCCCGCAGCCATCATTACTACGATTAGGCACATCATCATCACAGGCTCGACAAAAACGGCAAGCATCTGCTCGCGTCCGCCGCCGGTTGCAGCAAACGGGTTACCGCTATCTATCGAAGCCGCACCGAATACGAAGCGCAAAAGCGCGCCTAGATATAGGATAACGAAAATATCCGAATACGCTCCGAAAAGAGTATCTTTGCTGTATGTAATAGGAATAGCCGCCAAGATCGCCGCCGAAGTAGCGAAAAGGAAAAACGGCGCCCATCTAAATACCCAGTGGCTACACGCAGGAACGGTTCTGCCGCGCTTAAAAAGCTTAATAATATCGCGGTAAGTCTGGAAAAAATCGCTTCCTTGTTTCGACTGAAGCTTGGCTCGAAGTTTTCTCGCCATACCGTCGAAGAGTGGAGCGACTAGGACGATAACCGCGACTTGAAATATCATTAAAATTATAGTTTGTCTTGTCTGCCTCTCAAACATCCTAGATCAAGAAATATCCGACGCCCAGTATCGCGCAAAGATAGATTAGGATGTAAAGCGTATATAAATTTGCATAGCCGCTTTGAATAATTCCTATCTTATCGGCGATCTTCTTACTCCAATCGATTACCGGTTGATAAATCATCGTCCACCAAATGTCTTGTGGGTGGTTGTGATACTCGATCGGTCCGAAGTAGCCGTTTTGCTCTATTCTGCGTTTATGACCTCTAAATAGCCAGTCCATAATCTTTCTTAAATCGCCGGTAAAAGGACCGCCGGTCATCTGCATGCGAGGGCTATATTTAAAGCCGCACGCCCAAGGATCGGTCTCACGAGGTTTGTCGCGATTTGCTTTCATAACCGCTAGGATGATAAACGGAAGCAGCATTGTAGAACACAAAATCACTGCAATAAGAGGAGTTGAAACGATACTTCCCAAAGGCGAAGTGATTGACGAAGCGCCTAGGCTTGCGACATACCCACTATTGGAAGTAATAGAATTTACCGCTTGCATTATGTAATCGACTATGAAGTGTGCGCCTACGCCAAATCCTACGCAGCCTATCATCAAAATGATCATTCCTAAAACCATTCCTAATGGGCTTTCTTTCGCATTTCCCCAAATTTTTTCATCCCTTGGGGTTCCTGCGAAGATTACCGCATAAAGCTTAAGGTGCATACCGACCAAAACGCCGGTAAGTGCAAGAGCGACTACTGCTAAAGAGAAGGCATATCTAATGAAAATTCCGCTTTCCTTAGCACCTTGAAGCATTCCTTGATAGGTAAACCACTCTGAAACGAAGCCATTTACCGGAGGAAGCGCTGCGATACCCATGATACCGATAAACATACCGACAGCAGTTAGAGGCATTTTTTTTGCTAGCCCTCCTAGCACGTCCATATTCTGCGTATGAGTAGCGTGGATCACCGAGCCTGCACATAGGAATAAAAGGCCTTTGAATATTGCGTGGTTTACTACGTGGTAGCAGCCTGCTAAAAATCCGACTGCGGCTAGCGTTACATTGCCTGCTGCGACGCCGTAAATTCCGGTACCTAAG
>NZ_CALEDC010000166.1 GCF_937949835.1 uncultured Campylobacter sp. | reverse complement strand
AATAATGAGAATGTAATAACAAGCGATGAGTTTACGGATATAGTCCCTGAGGAAAGCATATTAGCGACAAAGAAGAATACGGAAGAAGAACGCTATCAGAAATTTTATATAGAGGAGTTTAGATACTATTATACATATTATAGATTATTTGATTATGTGCCGCATTATGAAAAAATGCTAGATTTACTTTTAAAGTATAATGTCAAAGGGCAGCCTCCCAGGGAACTGCTTAAAATAGAATATGATAAATGCTATAGCGATAGAGAATTTTTTCTGCGTAATACATATGAATCATATTGCAGAGGAGTAGAAAGAATCAATCAGATATCTGAACGATATACCGTCCCTATTTCGAAAGAGAGATTTGAAAGACTAAGGCCTATGAAAAAAGAATTTTATGATAAGCATTGCCCTGATGCAAATTCTACATTTAAAGATACCAAAAAATTTATAGCTTGGCGAAGCGGTGAAAAAGAATTCGAGATGGTATTGGCATATTTGAAGAGTTACTTTGAAAATGGCGATACCGAAACGGTAGTAAACTTAGATGAAAATACGCAGCTTGATACAAACAAATAGCAATAATAATTTCAAATAAGGAGAGAAATACAATGGCAAAGTTAAGATTGAATAGTATAAAACCCCGAGAATTATAGACAAAGTAATTCTAAAATTCTTGCCAAAATTCCTCCCATCCGAGGCCGTAAAGCTTTAAATTAATCCAAATTTCACTATAATTAATCACTTAAATTTTAAAGGCCGCGAATGCTAAGCTTAGACGAAATTCGAAAAAATATCATCCTAAAACCGGGAGTGCATTATTTTGACTACACTGCTTCGGGGCTTGCTTATGAGCCCGTAGAGCGCGAGATAGCGGACGTCCTCAAAACCTACGCCAACACTCACTCCGACAGTAGCTCCAGCGCCATCATCACGCAGCGGCGCTACGAGGGCGCGCGAGAGAGCCTAAAAAAGCTGCTAGGGCTTGACGAGCGGTTTTGTCTCATCGCCTGCGGACAGGGCGCGACGGCCGCGATCAAGAAATTTCAGGAGCTGCTCGGCATCTACCTGCCGCCTGCGACTAGAAGCGCGATTGGCGAGGCAAATTTACGAGCCGCGCAGCTTCCGCTCGTGCTCGTTTCGCCATACGAGCACCACTCAAACGAGCTTAGCTTTCGCGAGGGGCTTTGCGACTACCTGCGCGTGCCGCTTAGCGAATCGGGCGAGATCGATCTGCTAGCGCTTGAGCGCATCCTAAAGCTTAACGCAACACGCCGCATCATCGGCTCGTTTAGCGCCGCCTCAAACGTCACGGGCGTCGTAAGCGACTATAAAAAGATTAGCGAGCTAATCAGGGCCGCGGACGGCATCGTCGCCTTTGACTGCGCGGCGCTGAGCTCGCACGCAAATTTAGATTGCGACTACTTTGACGCGATTTTCCTCTCGCCGCATAAGTTACTCGGCGGACCTGCTAGCTGCGGGCTTTTGGCGATCAAAAAAGAGCTGCTTAGCGGTGATGTGCCGACATTTGCTGCGGGCGGGACGGTCGCCTACGCCAGCCGCGAAGGGCACGTGTTTTTGAAAAACCCCGAGCAGCTAGAGGAGGGCGGTACGCCGCCTATCATCGGGCTTATGCGGGCAAATTTGGCTTATGCGCTGCGAAACGAGGTGGGCTTCGAGCAAATAAAAAGCGCCGAGGACGAGCTCGCGCGGCTTTTTGAGAGCGAGCTAGCGGGCATTGACGAGATCATAAACTACGCTCCAAAGGGCGCGCCGCGGCTACCGATAATTTCGTTTAACGTGCGCGGCGTATCGGCTTATGATTTCGCCGCGAGCCTTAGCAACGACTATGGTATCCAGACGCGCGCGGGCGTGATGTGCGCGGGGCCGTACGCTCACGATCTGCTGGGTATCAAGGAGGGGCGCATGCCGGAAAGCAAGCCCGGCTTCGTGCGCGTGAGCCTGCACTACACGCACACCGAGCAAGACGTGCATTATCTAGTGGGCGCGATAAAATCCTGCATCAAAAAGCACCGCGAGCTTTGGGGCGAGGAAAAGGCGATGTATGAGATGTTCGGCGGGAAAATTTAAGCGGCGTGAGCTTAAAGCTCTGCCACTTTTTTGAGCTCGCGAAATTTTATAAAATTCCGCGCTGTTTTTAAATTTTATCGGAATTCCACGCCGTCTGCTTGGAATTTTACGCTGGTTTTGCGCCGCGGAATTCTTGCTATCATTTCGCCTTTGTACTGTAGGCTAAATCAACGGCACGTTTCGCGGAGTAAGGTATAATTCTGCCCGTAAATTTACAAGTAAATTCCACAGAGTTAAAATTTAGAATTTTAAATTCCGCGTCTAGAGTTTTAAAATTCCGCGCTGCGCCGCTCGGTAGAATTTGCGTCTATAAATTTCAAAATTTCAAGACGCAAATTTTTGCGCTCTGTTTCGCCGGGTATGCCGCGTTAGATGGTTCGCAGTAAAAATTTGAGGCAGAAATAATATTAGTGCCGCCCGAATAAAATTCTAAAAGCAAAATTAAGCTTATCCGCACTTCGCGCAGAATTACTCCAGCCCTAAAAACGCGCCGTTTTCAAATCCGAAATAGATCCTCTCACCCGCGCTCCAGCGCCGCTCATCCTGAGCTGTGACGCATTTTAGCAGCACGTCGCCCACCTTGATCTTGATGAGTAGCGAGGAGCCGTACTGAAGCGAAACCGAGTGCAAAATCCCCGCGAAGCAGCGCTCAAACGGGCTTTGGGATAATAAAATTTTACTCGGATTTATCGCGATTTTGCGGGCGCGTGCGAGCCCCTCTTCAAGGCGCAGCGAAATTTCATCCGAAAATTTTAAAACTCCGTTTTGCACGTCAAAGATGTTTTTGTATTCAAACTCGCATATCTTGCCGCGATGCAGAAATACGCTTCTTTGCGCGATCGCGCTGAGCCATTTCTCATCGTGGCTGGCGATGATAAAACCGCAGCCGTAGCGGCTTCGCATAAATAAAATCGCGCGCGCAAAGAGCTTGGAGGCGGCAAGATCGAGGCTGTTGGTCGGCTCGTCGAGCAGATAGAGCTTCGCGCGCTGCGCTAGAGCGAGCGCAAAAGCGATGCGCTGCGTCTGCCCCGAGCTAAGCTCGAAATGCTTCTTTGATAAAAAACTTCTATCAAGCCCCGTTAGGCTGAGCGCTTCATCCACTCGCTCGTCAAATTCCGCAAGCGCGCCGCGACTTTTGAGCGCAAATTTAAAATTTTGCTCCACGCTGCGTTTTAAAAGCACGGGCTCGGGCAGCAGCAGACAGATCTGCCGCAACGTCTGCAAAGAGGGCGCCTGCTGCCCCCAAAGCTCCACGCTACCGCTACTCGGACGCTGCAAAAAAGCCAAAATCCGCAGCAGCGTGGATTTGCCGCTGCCGTTGGAGCCCAAAAGCGCCGTGATGCCGCTCGTATTTAGATCGAGGCTAGGGATATTTAAAATTTCGCTCCGTCCGTAGCGCAGCACTAGATCCCGCACAGAGATCAGCTCGCTATTGGGTACAGATCGCGCGGCAGCGGAATTCTCACTCGCGAAATTCTCGGTCGCGAAATTTTCATTCGTATAATTTTCATTCGCAGAATTTGCGCTAATGGAATTCTCGGTAGCAGAATTCTCGTTCGTAGAATTTTCTGAAATAAAATTTTTACTCGTAGAATTCTCGCCTATGGAATTTGTGCCCTTGAAATTTTCGCTCATAAAATTTTCGCGCTCCCGCTCCGCCCGGTTTTTGTCCGTGAAATTCTTACTCGGACGCTTTAGCTTATCTGCACTCATCGATCCAGCCTTTTTAGCGCGTGGATGGCTAAATTTACCGCAAACGCTATCAAAATCAGCACCAGCGCGAGCGCTATACCCATCGCAAACTCGCCCTTGTTGGTCTCAAGCGAGATCGCCGTGGTGATCGTGCGGGTGAAATATTTGATATTGCCGCCGATCATCATCGCTACGCCCACCTCGGCGACTATCCGCCCGTAGGCGGTGGCAATGACGACGAGTAGGGCGTAGCGCAGCTCATAAAGCACGCAAAGGATTAAATTTAGCGGGCTTAGGCGGTAGTTCATAATGTTTAGATAGTGCTTTTTATCCATATTTTCGATGACGCTGGCGCTTAGCGAGACGATGATGGGAAGCGCCAGCGCAAACTGCCCGAGCATCACGGCTTTGAGCGTAAAAAGCAGCCCCAGCTCGCCAAAAGGGCCGTTTCTGGAGATGAAAGCGTAAAGGATCAGTCCTATCGCTACCGTGGGCATCGCAAGCGCGACGTCGCTTAAAAGTCTAAGCGTTCTGCGAGCGCGAAATTCGTAAAATCCGAGAATAAATCCTATCGGAAAGCCGATTAAAATCGCAAAAAATATCGAGATGCTCGAAGTATAAAGCGTCGCTTTAATCGCCGAAAAGGTCTCTGCATCGCCGCTAAAAAGCAGACCGAATGCACTTAAAATTCCTTCTAAAATAAAGTCCAAGATCACGTCCTAAATGTTCTATTTTGGCATATTTATAAACCAAATTTATATGCTATAATAGCACATTTTTTAAAGGAGATAACATGAAAAAAATATTTTTTGTTTCGCTCGCTCTTAGTGCGAGCCTTTTTGCCGCCGATAACGATTTGGTGATGGCAACTACAACGAGTACCGATAATACGGGCTTGCTAGATGCGATCTATCCTGCGTATAAGGCGGAAACCGGCGTCGATATCAAATGGACGGCGGTAGGCACAGGTGCTGCTCTAAAGCTTGGCGAGAACTGCGATGCGGACATACTTTTCGTGCATTCGCCGAAGGTCGAGAAAGAATTCGTAGAAAAAGGCTTCGGCGTTGATCGCACGCCCGTTATGTATAACGATTTTATCCTCATCGCCGATAAATCGATCGCGCCTAAATTTAAAGGCAAGGACCTTAAAGGCTCGTTTGAGCTAATCAAGGCGGAGAAGATTAAATTTTTCTCTCGCGGCGATAAATCTGGCACCGATAACAAAGAGAAAGGTATTTGGAAAAAGGTTGAGGGCGCCGTGCCTGAAAACGAGGCGTGGTATAACCAAACCGGTCAAGGCATGATCGCTACGATCAACGCAGCCGCCGAGCAAAAGGGCGTGACATTCACCGATCGCGGCACTTACATCAAATACGAGGATAATAAAAAGGGAAATCCGGATATGGTTATCATCAACGAAGGCGATAACGATCTGAAGAATTTTTACTCCGTAATCGCGGTCAATCCGAAGCACTGCCCAAAAGCCGACTACGAAAATGCGCAGCGCTTCATCAAATGGATCACTAGCGAGAAGGGGCAGAAGTTCGTAGGCGATTTCAAGCTGCTAAATAAGCCGCTTTTCACCCCTGATGCGAATACTCGCAAGAATTAGCTCTAGCTAAATAAGGCTAAATTTAAAGCCCAAAGGCGAATTGCCGTCTTTGGGCTTTTGCTTTTTAATAAATCAATCTACGCGCCTTTGAATTTAGCTCTTTTGCTTCTAAATTTAGCGGGCGTTTTTTTACTGTGTCTTTTTACGATACATTTTTTACTTCCTCGCCATACATTTAAATTTATCGCAGCTTTGTTTGTAGGCAATAGGCTTAAAATTACAGCTATATTTGAGATCGGTGCGGAGAAATTTCGATCGCGTTCGGATATGCTCTAATGTCTAACGATATTTATACAGCGCAAAATTTAGTAGTATTTATGTGTGACTCAAAATTTTAGTTTGTTGGGAATTTGATTTGAAGTAGCAGTTAAGCTCGGGCGTATGAAAAACGCCCGAGTCTGTGAAGCTATGAAATTTTGTGTACGGTTTATGGGGTCGCTTCTGCCGCGCGCCGGTAAAATTACTTTTCAAGCGCAGGCAAAACTACCGGGCATACGGCTATAAAATTTCACTTTGCGTGAGTGTTATTCGACTTCGGCGTCGATGACGTCGTCGTCTTTTTTACCGCCGTTTGAGCCGGAGCTTTGCGATCCGCCTTGCGCGCCCTGATTTGCGCTGGCAGCCTTGTATAGATCCTCGGCGACCTTGCTTAGGGCTTCTACTTTGGAGTTTATCGCATCCTTGCTCGCGTTTTCATCCTTTAGCACGGCTTTTAGATCATTTAGCGCGCCCTCGATCTTAGCGCGTAGATCGCCCGGCACCTTCTCGCCCATCTCGCTTAGGCTCTTTTCGGTTTGATGCGCGATACTGTCGGCTTGGTTGCGCGCTTCGACGGTCTCTTTGCGCTTATTGTCTTCCTCTTTGTGAAGCTCGGCATCCTTTACCATCTTATCGATCTCGGCATCGCTTAAACCGCTTGAGCCGGTGATGCGGATGTCGGTTGCCTTGCCGGTAGCCTTGTCTTTTGCCGAAACGGTTAAAATTCCGTTCGCATCGATATTAAATTCCACCTCGATCTGCGGCACGCCGCGAGGAGCTGGCATGATGCCCTCTAAATTGAAATTTCCTAGCGATTTGTTGTCTTTCGCAAACTCGCGCTCGCCCTGCAAGACGTTGATCGTAACGGCGCTTTGATTATCCTCTGCTGTCGAGAAGGTTTGAGATTTTTTCGTAGGTATCGTAGTTCCCTTCTCGATGATCTTGGTCATCACGCCACCCAGGGTTTCGATGCCGAGGCTTAGCGGAGTCGAGCAGTAGCACGTCTTTTACGTCGCCTTTGATGACCGCGCCTTGGATCGCTGCGCCGATTGCTACGACTTCGTCAGGGTTTACGCTCTTATTTAGCTCCTTGCCGAAAGCCTTTTTGACCTCCTCTTGCACTAAAGGCACACGCGTCGAGCCGCCAACCATGACGACCTCTTTTATATCGTTCATGCTTAGCCCTGCATCGCTTACGACCTTTTTGAGAGTGCTTATGGTCTCATCTACCAAAGAATCGATCATGCTTTCAAATTTAGCTCTAGTGATGGTTTTCATCAGGTGCTTTGGACCTGTGGCATCAGCAGTGATGAAAGGTAAATTTACCGTCGTTTCCATCGCGCTGCTTAGCTCTTTTTTGGCGTTTTCCGCAGCCTCTTTTAGGCGTTGCATAGCCATGACGTCGCCACGCAAGTCAATGCCTGTTTCAGATTGAAATTCCGAGGTTAAAAAGTCGATCAGCTTGTTATCGAAATCATCGCCGCCCAAAAATGCATTACCGCCGGTAGCTAAAACTTCTACGACGCTATCGCCGGTTTCTAGCACGGTTACGTCGAATGTACCGCCGCCTAGATCGTAAACGACGATCTTTTCAGATTCTTTTTTATCCAGCCCATACGCAAGCGCTGCTGCGGTCGGCTCGTTGATGATGCGAAGCACGTTTAGGCCCGCGATTGTTCCTGCTTCTTTCGTCGCCTTTCTTTGGCTATCGTTGAAATACGCAGGCACGGTTATGACCGCATCTACGACGGGCTCGCCCAAAAACGCCTCGGCGTCCTCTTTTAGCTTGATTAGCACCTTGGCTGAAATTTCTTGCGGCGTATAAACCTTGCCCGCGATCTCTACCGCGCACGCGCCATTTCGGTCGATGATCTTATACGGTAGGCGCTTTTTGGCTTCCTGCGCGTTTTTCTCGTTCATCATAAGACCCATGATGCGCTTGATCGAGTAGATCGTCTTTTCCGGGTTAGTGACGGCTTGGCGCTTGGCGCTGTCGCCTACTAAAACCTCGCCTTTGTCGGTGAAAGCGACTACCGACGGAGTGGTGTTTTTGCCCTCTTTATTCGGTATGATCTTGCTCTCGCCGCGCTCGAATATGCTTACGCACGAGTTTGTTGTTCCTAGGTCGATGCCTATGACTTTTGCCATTTGTTATCCTTTGTGTTGAATTTAAAATTTTAAAATTTGGGCGATCATTTCGCCACCACCACCATAGCGGCGCGCAAAACGCGCTGCTTATACATATAGCCTTTTTGATATACTTGAACGATATCGCCTTTTTTAGCGCCTTCGGCTTCAATCATCGAAATAGCGTTATGCACGCTAGGATCAAATCCCGCATCCGTCGCTATCGGAACGATACCGTATTTTTCAAAAGTCTTTGTAAAAAGGCTTAGACATTGTTTTACGCCAACTTCGATTTTATCCGCAAGCTCATTACCTTCCACATCAATTTTGGCGGCTTCCTCAAGCGCGTCGATTATCGGCAGCAGATCTTTTGCAAAGCTCTCGCTAGCGTAAGCAACAGCGCTATCGTTTTCCTTTTCCAAACGTTTTTTGAGATTTTCAAAATCCGCATTGGCGCGGTAAAATTTATCGGTGATCTCACTCAGCTCGTTTTGAAGCTTTTGTATCTGCGCATCGGTATCGTCGCATGTCTGCGCCTCTTGCGGCTCGCTCGCTTCTGACGCGCACTGCTCGCAAACCTCTTTTTCTTCACTATCGCACGCTGCGTTTTTATCGTCGTGCTCTTTAAATTTATGGCTCATGCTACTCCTTTAGCGTAGTTAAAAAATTTCTCGTAATTCTCGTAAACGCTGCCTGCGCAGATCATCGTAGCGTCCTCGCCTTCGAATTTTACGGGGCGTTTGATCCCCATAAATCCGTGCTCGAAGTAGGGCGCGAAGATCAAATTTTTAGTAAAATTTACGGCGATCGAGGGGTTGAGTAAAATTTTAAACCGCTCGTCTTTGAAAATTTTATACGCCACGACCTCGTTACAAAGAAATTCGATTTTAGAATTTTTTAGCTCTTTAATTTTAGTGCTAAGCTCGCGCAGACCGATCTGCATCGAAGCTAGCTCCAAATCTCCGAGTGAAATTCCTATTAAATTTGATAGGAATTTAAAAACTCTAAAATCGTATTTTAAGATAATCTCATCCGTTCTAAATGTAAGGATTATGAAGCGATCATCGTGATTGATGACTTCGCTTAGGGCTTCATTTTCGGCGTTGAAAATCATACAGTAAATTTCAAAATCCTCAAGCACCGCTTCTAGCTCGCGAGCATCGTCTATTTTTAACTCATCGTCGAAGCTAAGCCTAGCGCGCCAGTAATCCTGCATCGTCGCAACCGTCGGAATTCTACCACCGCTTACATGAAGCTGCGTCAAAGCCCCCTCGTCGCTTAAGCGCTTAAAATAAATTCGAATGCTAGACGCTGACATCGCTACGCCCATACGCTCACCCAGCTCGGAAGATCCGATCGGGGTGTTGCTATCGAGATAGGCGGAAATGATGGATTCCAGGATCATATCGCGTTTATTCGTTTTCACTTTTAGCACTCTTTCGGTAATACTGCCAGTATTATACAACATTGAGTGGTAGGATGTCAAGGTTTTTATATAAATTTTATAAAAATTTAGCAATCGGGTCCTGAGTTTGCTAAAATTTAATTATGTTTTTTGAGCTGAGTGGAATTCTTGGAATTCTTGGAATTCTTGGAATTCTTGGAATTCTTGAAATTC
>NZ_CALEDC010000165.1 GCF_937949835.1 uncultured Campylobacter sp. | reverse complement strand
GCTTTAACGATAAGCTCTATTATCTTAATAGATCCCTTGGCGAGGGTTTGCAGCGCCAAAACAGCGCGCTTAGCGAAAATTTAAGCTCGCTGGATCGTGGCTTTAAGGACATAGCGGAAAATCTAGCGCGAATGAGCGAGCAAAATAAAACTTCACTGCAGGTGCGCGACGAAATCGCAAGGCTAAACTCGATTTTAGGTAATGTCAAACTACGCGGCAACTTCGGCGAGTACCGATTAGAGAGAATTTTATCGATGATCTATGGGCAAAACACCGCATTTTATGAGCTGCAAAAGCACCTACCAAACGGCAGGATTGCGGACTGCGCGCTGCATATCGCAAAAGAAAAAATTCTTTGCATTGACTCAAAATTTCCACTTCAAAGCTATGAAAAGATCATCGCCGCCTCCGCCTCAAACGACGCCGCAGCGCTTGCTAGTGCGGATAAACAGCTAGCCGCAGATATGAAAAAGCACGCCGCAGATATCGCGGAAAAATACATCATACCGCCTCTTAGCACGGAGTTTGCAGTGCTATTCGTGCCGAGCGAAGCGGTTTTCGTCTATGTCTGCGAGAAGCTGACTCAGGTGCTTGAATACTGCGCGCAAATCGGCATTTTTGCGGCATCGCCCACGACGCTGCTGGCGCTTTTAGGCACGATCCGCACCTTCGTAAAAGACGAGGTGCTCGCGCAAAATATCAAATCGGTAAAGGATGAAATTTACGCGCTAAAATCGGACTTTGATGCGCATGCTAAGTATGCGACGGCGCTTCAAACATACGCAGATAAACTCGCCGCGCAAGCGGAACTTTTAAACAAAAACGCAAAATCTCTAAAAGCCCGCTTTGAGCGTTTTAGCGAGCTGTGAGGCGGGCAAACCCTAGCGCAATACGGCGCTTCGGGTGCCTTAGTACGCTGTAACGCGGCGGAATTTTGAGCGGCTAAATTATCGACAAAGGCCTTAAACTCTGCCTCTCATAAAGCTTTGCTTTTGCATTGCAGGCTTGCACGGCTTTCTAAAATTATCGCCGGGCGGCTCATTTTGTGAATTCGGCGTTTATTCGGAGTAAAATTTCAAAAACGGACGCGAATCTCAAAACGGATGCCGTATTTAAAAAACAGAAAGATTAGACGCGCAATCTTACGCGGCGGCAAGATGAAATTTTAAGTTCGACGCGGCGCCAAAACACACAAAATTCTCCTGTGAAATCATAAAATTCTAAAATTTCTCGACAAAAATCAGAGCCATAGCACTGCAAATTCGCCAAATACCTTCTCGCTAAAAACCCAAAATCCCGCTGCCATAGTCTCGAAAAACCGCGCATCTGAAAATTCTGCGAGTAAACTGAAATTACCAAGCGCCTTAAAACCGCATACGCAAGCGAAAAAATCACACTGCGCCTTAATGCTACCCTAACGATCTCGTTTTACCACCCTTATATGCCGCGAAAATCGCGCAGCAGGTCAAACCCGAGTAACAGGATT
>NZ_CALEDC010000164.1 GCF_937949835.1 uncultured Campylobacter sp. | reverse complement strand
GCGTTTAAATTTTGTGAACCTTGCTGCTCGAAGCCGAGATCTTGCGCCATGAAATTTCCGCCCGCAGCCACATAATTTTTGCCGTTAAAAAGCGTGTAGGCAGGATAGGCGATCTTGATATCGGGCTCGCTTCTTAAAGCGTCTAAAATTTCAGCCGAGATGTTGCTGCGAAGCCCGAGCGTCGCGTAAGAGTTCGTCATGTACCAAACCGAAATTTCAATGCCGTATGGCTCGAAAAAGCTGAAAATTCTAGGCTCGACGTTTGGATTTTTGATGCTGTATTGCGAGCGAAGCTTGCCCATCTGCTTTTTGGCGATGTCGGTGTAGCCCTTGGAATACTTCCGCACGATGTTTTTTATGAGATACATCGCCTTTTTATGGTTGCTATCAAATGTTAAAAGTATGCTGATGCCGTCCCAGACGGTCTTAAGTCCGCTATGGGTGTAGTTTGAGATAAGATCGGTAAAAATATAATTATTCGGTATGAAAATTACCCTGCCCGCGCGCTTGTTTTCTCTCCACGTAGTCATAGTAACGTCCTCGAAAATCGTCATCCTAAGCACCGAAATATCGATGATATCGCCTACGTAGGTCTCGCCGTTTTTATGCACTCTGATACGATCGCCCACGCGAAAGCTGCCACCGAGCACGATCGTAAGCCAGCCTAAGGAGCTCATAAACATATCTTTCATCGCAATCGCAAGACCTGCCGAGGCAAAGCCCAAAACCGTCACGAAGTGCGTCATATTCTCGATGTAAGAAAAGAGCAGTATCAGCGCAATCAGCGTGAAATTTAAAACATTGATAGCTTTATTTACGATATAAAAATTCTCGTCGTTTTTGATATATTTTTTCGCCACTACCTTGCAGAAAAACGACAGCGCGATGACTACGAGTATCCATACGGCGATGTTTCCCGCGCGCTTGATCTGCGCTTTTATATCGGCGGTCTGCACGGCGATTTGGGAGTTGATCTTTTTTTCGTAAACGTCGTACGTAGTCTGCGCGATCTCGTACGCGGAGCTAAACTCGCTAAGCTCGTAATCTAAGCTTTTAAGCTCCGCCGCAGCGCTTGCGTCCGTATCGATCTGCATCAAGCGCTCGTATAGCGCCCTTTTTGCTTCAAGTTTATCGATTAAAGCTTTAATATTTTCGATGGCGTTTTTCTGCTCCATCTTTTGAGCTTGCAAATTTCTAATCGTAGAAAAACCGGAAATTATCGAAAAAGGATTTGTAATGCGCGCAGGCTCTGGAGTTTCGGGCATCGCGATGATATCTAAAAACGGAGATTTTTCATACTCTTTTAGCAGTATGAGCTGCTCTTTTACGGCGCGAAGTCTTTTTTGAATCTCTGCGATCTTATCGGTGCCGGCGCTCTTTTTTAGCTCCGCTTCGAGCTGGCTGGATTGCTTTTGTAAATTTTGATAGCCGATGAAATTTGAAAAGCGAGAGATCCAGATATTATTTTTGATCTCATCGTCAATAACACGGATCTGATCTTTTAGCGACGCGGATAGCTTGGAATTTTCATCTTTCTTCTCACTAGCGGCGGAGCTAGCGTTGGATTCTAAGCGCGTATGCGCGGCGGAGAGCGTAGAATTTGCCTCGCAAAATGCAAGATTAAAAATCAAAAAAATAGCTACAAGCGCTCTCATTCAAACTCTTTCAGCGCTGTAATTACTTCATCTTTTGCGATCTCTTTGGAAGCGTAGAATTTACCGATGCCGTCGGGCAGGATAAATTTTATCTTGCCGTTTTCACTCTTTTTATCGAGAAAAAACAGCTCGTAAAATTCCGCTGCATCCTCTACGTGGAATTTTATCGGAAGTGTGAATTTTTGAAGCACTTTACGGATCTGCTCCTCCTGTTCGCCGCTTAGTTTACCGAGACGCCGCGCTAGCGCATTTGCCATCGCCATACCGACCGCTACAGCCTCACCGTGCAAAAATTTTTTATAATCAGTAATTTTTTCGATAGCGTGAGCAAAGGTATGCCCGTAGTTTAACACCGCACGCACGCCGCTTTCGCGCTCGTCTCGCTCTACGACGCCCGCTTTAATCTCCACGCAACGAGCGATTACGTGCGAAATTTCATCGGCGCTTTTCAGATCGTGCGTCTCGAAAAATTTAAATAGTTCGACATCAAAGCATACAGCCATCTTTACCGCCTCTGCGACGCCTGCGGCAAACTCTCGCGCAGGAAGCGTCGATAAAAATTTGCTCTCGCAATAAACCGCGCGCGGCTGATAAAACGAGCCGATTAAATTTTTGCCGAAGCGATTATTTACGCCCGTCTTGCCGCCGACGCTTGCGTCCACTTGCGCTAACAAGGTCGTAGGTATATTGATAAAATCGATGCCGCGCTCATAAATGCTCGCGCAAAAGCCCGTTATATCGCTAATGACACCGCCGCCAAGAGCGATGAGCGTGCTTTTGCGATCAAGCTTGGAGCTGAAAAGCTGCTCTAAGATTTGCTCCACGCTCGCGGTATTTTTATACTCTTCGCCGTCCGGGATCGTGATGATAAATTTTTGCTCGCAATCTAGCCGCTGCAGTAAGAAATCAAGCCACAGCCCGCCTACTTTGGGGTTTGTGATGATCGCTACCTTGCCTTTGAGCTTGATCTCTTGCAGTTCGTCGATAAAAACGCTGTATTTTTTACCTAAATTAAGATCGATTTTCATACGCTAGCCTTTGATTTTTGGGTAATTGTAACATAAATTTCGATTACTTTTCATACCCGTAATCGCTCGGAACGAAAATTTGATGATTTTTGCCGAGTTTAAAATACATCTGATCCAAATCCTGATTGAAAATCGACGTGAGCTTGCGCGCCAAAATTCTATCATTAAATGGCACGAACTGCAGCAGATCTCGCTCGCTGCCTAGCGCTAAAATCGGATTTTGTCGCTCGCAAGGAATCACGAATAAACTCTGCTTAAAAAGCTTCGATAAGCTCACGTAGCTTTGCGCAAACTCGCCCTTTTCGCTCTCGCCGAAAAGATACAAATACACGTCTAGCCCTAGCTGCGAGCTGATGTCAAAGACGATACTTGATTCCTCGCGAAGCCGCTCGCCGGCACTTAGCACGACGCTTTTACGCACATCTTTTAGCTCGCCCTCTCCAAGGCTTAACACCGGAATTTCAAGCGCTTTAAGTGCTGCTTTTTTCGCCTCAAAAACTCCGCTTGAGCAAACTACCAAACCCGCTTTATTTTCGCTCACGTCGCGCTTTAAATTTAGCTCGCCCGAGTAATCGATGAGAATTTCAAATTTATCTCGCTCGCACAGCGCCTTAAGCTCGCTAAAAGCGTCGTTTAGCAGAGGATTTAAAATTCGCAGATAAATTTTATGATTTCTAATATGCAAATCCAAAAACTCAAGCGCCCTAACCGTCCTAGCTATCTCGTCGCCGCTCATTTTTTTCATATCGATTAGCGCGAAAATATTTAGCCCAAACGGCGATGGAAATTGCCCGCTTTGCTTTTTTACTTCAGCAAACACCGCTCGCAGCGCACTAGGCTCACCAACGACTAAGATCGTATCATTCGGATATATCCTCGAGCCGGGCGTCGTTACGATGTAATTATTGTGACGGTAGATCATCGGAATTTGATATTTGGCATTAGAAAGCGTACTGATTTTTTTATACGCAAACGAGCTTCCTACGGGCACTTTTACCTCCATTATCTCTCCGCGCCCAAGCCCGATATTATCAGCAAAAACGGGGCTATCGGGCAAAAAACCGATGAAGCGCGAGGAATTTAGCGCAAGGGTATTTACGATTTTTACGTGAGCTTCATTTTTATTTTCGCGCAAAAGTCCCCAAAAATCGGCCACGTAAAGCTCTAAATCCGGAGCGAGCGTCTTTAAATTTTCAAGCGTTACTTTAGTGTCAAATTCATCCTCCATTATCACTATGCAGCGGTCAAATTCCTCTCCTGCTAGCACCACGCGCAACCGCTCAATGCTAGTAGGATCAAAAATTTCGACCGAAAAATTTGACTCGTTTTCAAGCTCTGCGGGCACGGCATCCGTATTTTTAGCTATGACGCGATATGATCTGATGACATCTTTGATTTTACAAACTTTGGATAAAAAATGGCGCGCAAACTTTCCGCTTGCGATGATTAAAACTTGTTTCATTGCTCTCCGTTTCGTGGTTTTGCAAAGATTATAACCAAAAACGGCTAAATTTTAAACCGCGCGCGGATAAATTTTGCAGGCAAGCTGAGGCGCGGCGACTTAAAAATTTAAAGATCGAAATTTTAAAATCAAGGTTTAAAATTTCAAAATCCAAGGCTTAAATTTTAAAATGAATTAAAACAAGCCTCGTTAAATTTAGTCTTGCTACTTAGAGCGATAAAATTTCATAAATTTAAAAGCGGCGCCATAATCATTTGCGCCGCTTAAGCAGAAATTTTAAACCCGCTAGATTTTAAAATTTCACCTCCGCAGAGAGCATGAAGCTTCTGCTCTCGCCCAGCGTTACGCCGTTTGCCGAGCCTAGTACGCTGGTTACGTTAAGTCCGCCCGCACCGTCGGCGCTCGCAGGATACATTCCCGCCCAGTATTTTTTGTTAAATACGTTATTTACATTGAAGCGCAGAGTGGTCTTATCGCCTAAAAGATGCTCGCTCGTATATCTAATGCCGATATCGGTAACGAAAAAGCTAGGCGTGTGCTGGGTGTTTAGATCATCCAGATACATCTTGCCGGTGTAGTGGAAATTTGTACTGATCGCAAGCTTATCGGTGCCGGGGATCACGTAATCAAGCATTAAATTTGCATTGATCTTAGGGATGCCGTTTGCGACCTTGCGGTTAGCGCCCGCGATGCTTACGTTATGCATCTTAGGATCGATGTAGGTAAACCCTCCTAGCACGCTTAAATTTTGCGTAATTCGTCCGCCGCTCATAAACTCAAATCCGCGGTTGCGCTGCTCGCCGTTTATGCCATAAAGCCCCGTAGAGCTATTTAGATACGCGATAGGTCTGCGGATATCAAAATACGCCACGCTAAAATCGATCATATCGGCTACGCGGATCTTAGCGCCGATCTCGTGCTGCTTGGAGCGATACGGAGATGTAGAGGCGACCTCGCCGTTATGCGGGCCACTCTTATAAACATAGGTAGAGCCCTGCTGCAAGCTATCTGCGTAGGTGTAGTAGATGCTAGCGTCCTGCACCGGATGAAAGATAAAGCTAGCCGCCCAGCTAAGCCCCGACTTGTCGTAGTTTTTCACTAGCCTTTGCTGCGCGTTATTATACGCCTTCGACTTCATCCAAGCATTTGAAGCGCTTAGCATCACATCAAATTTATCGTTTATCGTGATATCGTCTAGCATAGAGACGTTATACATATCCAAAACAGCGTAGTGATATAGCCCGCTTCCGCGCCTAGCACCGGTGTAATTTAGAATTTTAGGATCGTAGATATTACCTATAGTAGGTGAAGTGTAGTTGGTGCTCGCGATCTTATATCTATCCTGCGTCCAGTGATATTCGTTGGTCTGCACGCTGAAATCGTGCTCGATATCGCCCGTGTTAAACTGCGTATTAGCCTTGAGATAGCCGCTTGGCAGATCGAATCTATATGCTGCCGTAGCACCGCCGCTGTGTCTGGTTTGATAATCGCCAGGCTTTGTATATTGCGGATGTGTGCTAGGCAAGATATAATTTACAACGCCATGAGTATCACGATCGGCGCGCTGAAACTGAAAGCCGCCCTCTAAATACCATTTATCGGTAGGCGTAAATTTAAATTTCGCGCTTGCGGTAGTGGTTTTTAGATGCATTCCTCCAAAGCTCTGCCCAAGACCGCGTTTTGAAGAATCCACAGCCTTTGGAAGCTCCATGCCGTCTACGATTTTACCGTCTCGCACGCCGAGAGCAAACTGCCCCGCAAAGCCCTTGGTATTGTGCTCGTAATAGCTAGCCGCGGTCTCGAACGTTAGATCGCCCGTAGGATAAAATTCCATCGTGACGCTGGCTAAGCGGCGCTGCAAATTTGAGCCCTTCGGTTGTCTGTCGCCGTTTGATCCGTAAAATACCGCGCGGTAGCCAAATTTTTCAAATTTATCGGATAGATCAAGACCAAGACCTAGGTTGCTTCGCGACATATAATCGCTCCAAATTATGTATTGATCTTTTACCGGGCGCTTGCGCGTGTAGCTGAAAATGCCCACTGGGTTTTGCGCGCCGTAGAGCGAGCCTGCGACGCCGTTTTGCACCTGAAAGCTCTCAAACATCGCCATCGGAATCGCCGTCGTCGAAATCGTATAGAAGCCGTCCCAGAAGCTGTTGCCTACGACGCTGCCCTCAAAGCCACGCGTCTGCGGGCGTCCGACCGTAGCGCCGCCACGCATCTGAATCTGTGCGGACGGGAAGTATTTGACAGCCTCCTCGTAGCCGGTGACGCCTTGGTGGTTCATGATCTCCTTACTGATCGTGTTGATCTGATAGGGAAGATCCAAAGCGCGCTTGCCCGCAAGCAGGCCTTGTTGCACGTTTTTGCTCAAAAAGCCCTCGTCGATGCCGCTCTCGCTGATATTATCGCCGACGGAATTTACCTCGATTACGCCCATATTCTGCGACTTTTCAGGCGCAGAATTACCGCCACTTTGCGCTACAGCCAAACTGCTGCATAGTAGGCACATACATGCCGCTAATGAAATTTTAAATTTCATCGTTTTCCTTCGTTCCATTATTTTCCCTTCGTTATGGATATATTTAATATTATTTTTTAGCATATTAGAAAAACTTTCCTAAATTTAGACTAAATTCGAGATATAAATTTATATATTTGTAGTCGCATTTTTTAGCTTTAAATTTCATAGACGATATACCACGATACAAAAGAAAAATTGCGCAAATTTATATGAAATTCTAAAATTTTAATGTAAAATCGCCCGTATGAAAAAACTAATACCTGCACTTATGCAAGCGCAAAACCGACTCAAAAATTTCTTCCGCCTCTACGATACCGAGCTCATGCACCATGCATCAAGCCTTAGCTTTCACACGATTTTGGCGCTACTGCCGGTGCTGATGGTCTCGCTTAGCGTCTTTATGCAGCTGCCAAGCTTCAAAGGCTACTACGATAAGATTATGGGCTTTATTTTTTCAAACTTCCTGCCTGCAAATCAAGCGAGCATGGCACACTATATCGAGGAATTTATGGCTAACGGGCTAAGCCTTGGCGTAACGGGCTTTTGCGCAGTGTTAGTTACGTCGGTGCTGTTTTTCGGAGATTTTGAAGCGATAATTGCGCGCATTTCGCATTCGCCCGAGCGGAGCTTTTTTAAGAGTCTAAGCACCTACTGGACTCTGATGACGCTCGCTCCTGTGGGGCTTGGAGCGTCGTTTTATATCAGCGGCGAGCTTCAGGAGCTACTAAATAAAACCGAGTTTACGAGCTGGATAAATTTGCTTAAAATTCTACCCTACTTAATCGTTTGGGGGATCTTTGCGATTACTTATGCTACGGCAATCAACCGCGAGATCCGCGCAAAAGCAGTGCTTGCCTCATCGCTCGTAGCATCGATTTTATGGTGGCTTTCAAGACTGGTTTTTGCGCAATACGTCTTTTATAACAAAACCTATCTTAGCATCTACGGCTCGTTTTCGGTCGCGCTATTTTTCTTTCTGTGGATCTACATAAGCTGGATTTTCTACCTATACGGCGTGAAATTCTGCGTATTTTTGGACGCTAAATTTAAAAGAGGTGGCGAGCGACAAAGCGCTTGAATTTCTGTGCAAGGCTGCGTTTTTCTATGCTTTTTGGATTAAAGCGCATTTTCTGCATGGGCTAGAAATTTAAATCGAAATTTTAAAATTCTATCGAAAACGAGCGGGAAGTTTGTCTTTGAATAATCGGCATATGCATATAAATATAATTTTAAAAATTTAATGAGGTGCGGCAAGGCTGAAATTTTAATCCCTCGCACAGCGTCGTTAAGATAAAATTATGCGCGATTTTAAAACAGGGGGATATTATGAAAGACTTCGAGAAAGAGCCGATAATCATAGAAAACGACTACTTTTTTAGGCTTACTATATCAAATAAAATCATGTGCATGCTTATATTCTTGTCTTTTGTCTTGCTAAATTTAACGCCGGAGCTGGATCCGCATAAAGAAATGATGAGAAGGGCGTCATTAACGCTAGGGATTTTCGGAATTTTATTTAGTATTTTTTGGGAGATAAAAATAGCCTATCAAGAATTTTACAATAAGTTTTTTACAAAATTTTATGATGATAAAATTTCATTCGACTATATAGACGAACATATGAAATTTAAAACCGAAATTTTACAAAAAGACGATCTCGTATCGGTAACTTGGGCGTTGATACCATACAATGAGCAAGACGTAAATATATGGATCAAAGATATAAAAAATAGGAGAAAGAGAATGGTTAGGTATTTGGTAAGTCCAATATTCTTTTTAATCACCATGCTACATCATTTCATTTTCTTAGCACTCAACGGATTCAAATTTAAAAAGTATATATTGTATAGGTTTAAATCAGGCATTATTGCAGTG
>NZ_CALEDC010000163.1 GCF_937949835.1 uncultured Campylobacter sp. | reverse complement strand
CGCTGCTGCTTGTAGTTGGGCTTGGCGGCGCACTACCGAGGCCCGGAGCTTGGATGGAGGCGGTGCCTAAAATTTTTGGCTTTTTGCTGCTTTTTACGGCGGTGTGGATTTCGCGCACGCTCATCGGCGAAAATTTAAGCCTGCTGATTTACGCGGTTTTAGGCGCGATCTTCGCAGGATTTTTGGGGCTGTTTGACGGCGGTGCGGGCGGAATCAAGCGCGCTTTGGCTCTTATAATCGCGCTATATTCGGCGCTGCTGCTCGCGGGCTTTGCCAGCGGCGCGAAAGATTTTTCCAGGCCGCTTGGTAATCTAATCCCGCAAAACGCGATATATTCCAGGGACGGCTTGAGCGAGGGCTTGCAAGCGGGCGAAATTTCTAGCGCTCAAAATTTTGGCGGCGCACATTTTTCGTTTGTGCGCGATTTGGCGCAGCTGCGGGGCGAAATAGAAAATTCCAAAAAGCCGGTGATAGTCGATTTTTGGGCTAGCTGGTGCAAAAATTGCGAGCAGAGCGAGCGGGCGTTTGCAGATCCTGCACTTGCCGGCGCGCTTGATAAATTTAGCCTCTTAAAGATCGATCTTAGCGAAGATAGCGAGCAAAATAGGGCGATAAAAGCGCATTTTAACGTATTCGGTCCGCCTACGATTCTGTTTTTTAAAGAGGGCGCCGAGATTGCGAGCCTGCGCCAGATCGGTAGCGTAAATTCCGAAAAGCTGGCTGAGATTTTAACCGAAATTTAGTGAAATTTAGATAGATTTCAAACAAAATTTAGTTTTAAGGATTGCGCGATGATAAGCAAAAATAGGGCTACGAAAGAGACCAAAATCGAGCTTGAGCTGGAGCTTTACGGATGCGGCGCGGCGCAGATACAAACGGGCATCGGTTTTTTTGATCATATGCTTAGCGCGTTTGCCAAGCACGCGTGGATAGATCTAAACCTGCGCTGCGAGGGCGATTTGCAGGTCGATTTTCACCACAGCGTCGAGGACTGCGGCATCGTGCTCGGAAGCGCGATCAAAGAGGCGATCTATCCCGCGCAAAACATCGAGCGCTTCGGCGATAGTGTCGTCGTGATGGACGAGGCGGCGATTTCTACGGCGCTTGATTTTTCCAACCGCGCGTTTTTAGTATTTGATTGCCCGAGCCTAAAGCGCGGCAAGATCGGTGAATTCGACGCCGAGCTCGTGGAGGAATTTTTCCGCGCTCTGGCTTTCAATGCAAATTTTACGCTGCATATAAACCAAATTCGCGGCGAAAATCTGCACCACGTCGCAGAAGCCGCGTTTAAGGCGTTTGCCGTTGCATTTCGTCGCGCGATAAGTATCAACGAGCGCGCCGGCGTGCCTAGCACGAAGGGCGTTTTATAGCGGCGCGCTAAATTTAGCAAATTTAGCAATTCGCGGTTTTTTAAAATTTTATCGGCATTTAAATTTCGCTCTTGCCGCTCGCTTAAAATCCGCGAAATTCCGCCTTATTTGGGCGATATGCAAGGACGCATCGCCCGGTTGAAATTTTAGCCAGCGGCGTGCGTATAGGTTGTCTAAAATTTTGCGCTCGTATTACGTCGAAATATCGCTTTGCGCATTAAATTTTGAAGGTGAGATATGGATTCTTTCTCGATTTTTATTTTCCTTTTGTTCGCGCTGCCGATCGTTTCGTTTATTTGGTTCGTCGTGCGTTTAGTAAAATTTATCAGATCAAAAAACGAACCCGAGCGCCGTAGAAAGGATAAAATTTTTCTGATCCTCTCTGCGCTTGTGCTTGCGTGTTCCACGGGCGCGTTGGTCGGCTTTTTATGGCTGCTTAACAGCGCGCTTGCGCATATGTGAGGCGCAAAA
>NZ_CALEDC010000162.1 GCF_937949835.1 uncultured Campylobacter sp. | reverse complement strand
CAAGACCCAGCAAGATAATACCTATATTTTCAACCGAGTGGTACGCAAGAAGCGCTTTAAAGTCGTGCTGGCACAACGCGTATAAAACGCCAAAAAGCGAGCTGGCTGCTCCTAGGATCAAAACTGCAAGCCCAAAATAGATGCTTAGCGGCAAAAATAGCGTAAATTTAACAAGCGTAAAGAGTGCTACTTTAATCATAACGCCGCTCATTAGTGCGGAGACGTTTGACGGAGCCGCAGGGTGAGCTTGCGGTAGCCAAACGTGAAAAGGCCACATTCCCGCTTTTGAGCCGAAGCCGACCAAAAATAGCACGAAAGCAGCCACGGAAGCGCCCATCGGCATATTTACTTTTCCCCACTCTGCAAATTCGAAGCTTCCTGCGTAGTTTGCAATGATAAGTAATCCACAGGTGATACAAAATGCACCGATCTGCGCTATACCTAGATATACCATAACGGCTTTGAGCGTGCCTTTGCCATCGTTTACTATGATTAGAAATGACGAGATTAGCGTCATAAGCTCCCATAAAACAGCGAAGCAAAATACATTATCCGCACTGATGACTAAAAGCATAGATAAGATGAAGGTATTAAATAAACATGCAAAAACGCCGATATTTGCCTTTCCGATATATTCCTCGGCGTAGCTCATACCGTAAACGCTGCTTGCAAAGCCTATAAAAACGACTACGAAGCTGAAGAAGTTTCCAAGCGGACTTAAAGCAAATTTTGGCGCATATAAGAAAGTACCGCCCAAAACGAAGCTGTCGCTTACGCCCATATTGGCTACGAAATGACACATCGCGTAAAAACAGCTGATAGCACCTAATCCAAATCCCACCTTAACGGCAGTTTTTGGAGCGCAGTATAAAAGGATACTAATTACTGCACTGACGATAAATAAAGTATAGACGCTTATCATTTTGCGCCTCCTTCTTTTTTGGCGACGCAACTGATTTCGCCGTTTAACACGTCTTTTGCAAAAGCATTAGCCGCATCGTAGTCTATCGCAAAGCCCAATTTATGCTTACCTTCTTTAGGATCTATCATAATGATAGCGCTAGTTGGGCAAACCTCGACGCATGCAGGACCATTCTCGCGTCCGTTGCATAGATCGCATTTGATGGCGGTGCTTTTGGCGCCCGCTTGGCTTTCGATCTCGAGATAATACTTCGGCTCGACCGCATAATTTACTGACGGCATAAGCTCGGCATTCGAGCTGATCGCGCCATAAGGACAGGCGAGCGTACACATCTTGCATCCGATGCAAATTTCTTCGTGTAATTCGATATAGTTATTATCGAAGCGAAGCGCACCGGTAGGGCAGACGTTTGCGCATGGTCCGTCATCGCACTGCCTGCACTGCGTAGGCATAACGCCGTAAGCCTGTCTAAGCACGGTAAGTCGCGATTTAGCAAGCTTGCCGCGCTCGTAGGCACTTGAGTAACAGGCCGCCATGCACGTCGTGCAACCGATACATCGTTTGTAATCGCAGATTACAAATTTATGTTGTTTCATACCTTTCTCCTTGACTTAAGGAATTTTAAAAATTTTTTACTAAAAA
>NZ_CALEDC010000161.1 GCF_937949835.1 uncultured Campylobacter sp. | reverse complement strand
AAATTTTAAAATTTAAAATCCGCCATGCAGATCAAAAAATTTTAAAATTTCGCCGCTTCATATCCGATAAATTTTAAAATTTTACCGATGCAGATCGATTAAATTTTAAAAATTCTGGCACCCGCAAATCCAATAAATTTCAAAATTTCGCCGCTTAAATTTCATCGAAATTTTAAAGCTTACTTGATTATGTCGCGCTGACCTTTGGCGTTGATCTCGCTTAAAACGCCCATCTGCTCAAGCTGCTCGATGATCGTCGCGGCGCGATTGTATCCGATACGCAAGCGGCGCTGCAGGTAGCTGATCGAGGTCTTCTCCTCCTCCAAAACGATCGTCTTGGCTTCGTCGTAAAGCTCGTCAAGCACGATATTTTGCGGATTGATTATACCGCCTTCTTGCTTGGCGCCCTCGTTCTCGATCAAAAATCGCTCGTCATAAACGACGCTTTCTTGCGCCTTTAAAAATTCCGCGATCTTGTTGATCTCATTCTCGGTCGTAAACGGTGCGTGCAGGCGGATGAGTCCCGGCGCGGTAGGCGGCGTAAAGAGCATATCGCCCCGCCCAAGCAGGCTGTCCGCGCCCATCTGATCCAAAATCACCTTGCTATCGACCTTTGAGCCCACTCGGAAGCTGATGCGGCTAGGCAGATTCGCCTTTATCAGCCCCGTGACGACGTCTACGCTAGGGCGCTGCGTCGCTACGATGAGATGGATGCCGCTAGCGCGCGCCATCTGCGCCAAACGCGCGATGTAATGCTCTACGTCCTTGCCGCTCGTCATCATCAGATCCGCGAGCTCGTCGATGATAACGACGATGTAAGGCAAAATTTCGCCCCCCTCGCGCAGCATCTTTTCGTTGTAGTTGTCGATATTTTTCGTCCTGTTTTGCGCCATGAGCGAGTAGCGCTGCTCCATCTCCGCAACGAGATTGCTTAGCGCGATGATCGCCTGCTTAGGCTGCGTGATGACGGGCGTTAGTAGGTGCGGGATGTCGTTGTAGATGCTAAACTCGAGCATCTTCGGATCGATCATTATTAAGCGCAGGCTCTTGGGCGAGTTGCGATACAAAAGGCTAAGCAGCATGGCGTTGATGCCCACGCTCTTGCCGCTTCCGGTGGGGCCTGCGATGAGAAGGTGCGGCAGCTTCTTA
>NZ_CALEDC010000160.1 GCF_937949835.1 uncultured Campylobacter sp. | reverse complement strand
TACGGGTAACCGCAGCGGTAAGGCGCTTGATCTACTTAAACAAAAGGGCTTCAATGTGCTTATGAACGCGCCCGGCGTGAAGCAGTATGACTATGAGCTGTATAAGGTCAGCAGCATAAACGCGGAGAGTTTTTTGAAAATAGCGAATGATCCGAACGTATTAGTCATCGACGTGCGCGAGAAAAAAGACTACGATGCGGGGCATATGAAAGGCGCGATAAATATCCCATACGGCGAGCCTTTAGAAAACTACAAGGACGTGCTTGAGGCCAACAAAGACAAAAAGATAATCACGCACTGCTACAGCGGCAACCGCAGCGCCAAGCTCGCCAAAGCCCTAAACGAGCGAGGCTACAACGTCACAAATCTACTCGACGGCACGAAAGAGTATAATTACGAGCTGGTGAAGTAAATCGAGATTGGCTCTTGAGGTAAAATTTTACGACCATTTTTTGTATTCGCCGCGTCTTTGTGATATGCAGCTTCGCGGCACCTGATAAGACAGATACCGCTAAATTTGAAATTATTTGCTCCGCCTGCTCATTTGGCGCCTACTTTGCATAAAATTTGCCTTTGATGTAGGGCGTAAATTTTAAATTCTCCATACCGAGGCGGCAATAGCGCTTGGGAGTTTAACTCCTTTTAGAGGAATTTTTGAAATTTAAATCATAAAGTTGTAGCGGGAAAACAAGTATTTAGAGCTAAAAATAGAATTTTATAAGTTAGCGCGGATTTTACGGAACGTAAAATTCAAACGAGCTCTATAAAAGTTGCGTGAATTTTAAATGCAACCTAATCGCTTAAAAATTTTACTTCCGAAAATGGAATTTCGCGCTAGTGGTGCGCGCGTTTTAAATAGCCTCACCAATTTCGATAAAATTTGCGCTTTAGGAGAGGCAAGCAAAATCAAGACCGAATTCTAAAAGCAAATTAAGCCCACAACGTATTTCTCGCTCCATCATTACAATGAATCGAATTTTACGCGAAAGTCAAACGCACGAATTAAATTCTGCACGAAATTTTATTCAACCAAGAATTCCTTCTTATCAATCGTGCCATGATAAAAAATCCCGAGCGTATCGTCAAAGGTCTTATCCAAAAATCCGTCTTTTTTTAGTCCCGCTAAAGATGTATTGATTAGCTCTAGCAGCGCATTATTGCCCTTCTGCACGGCGATTGCGTTGTAAGTTTGCTTACCTAGACCATCCAAAGCAACCTGCGTTTTATTATCGATGACCGCGTATGCGTGCAGGATTAGATTATCATCGACATGCACGGCATTTTTCGCCCTTTTGAAAGCGCGGTAGCATTTAGCCGAACTGGCGCAAAAGTTTAAATTCTTTCTAAAGCCCGCTTTGCGTAAGAAATTGTGAATAGGAGAGTGTTTGATGACGAAAATCCTCTTTTTGCGCAGCTGATCGAAGCTCGTGACATTTTCGTCTTTTTTGGCTAGCACACCTACCTGCACCTTAAAATAAGGCTCCGAAAAATCTACTTTTTTCGCTCGCGTGGGCGTAGGAGTAAAGGTCGCAATCACCATATCCGCTTCATTGCGCTGTAAAGCGCTAATGCGTCTTGAAGCCGTGATCGGGATAAATTTTACCTTGCCAGGATTATCGCCGAAAATCTCCTTACCGAGCTTTTCGCCAAGAGCAATCTCAAATCCCCTGTATTTGCCGTCTACGAGCGCACTAAACGGCGGCTGATCGTTATATACACCGATGCGAACGAGCCTATCTTTTTTGATCTGATCCAAAGAATTTGCAGATAGAAAACCAAGTAGCAGAGCCGCCAAAACAAATACTTTCATTTGCTCCCCTTTTAGTTGAAATAAGGCGCAATTATAATAAAAAGAAATTATAGACAGCTAAAATTATGCGATTTATGGCGCATTTTCATCTAAATTTATGAAAAGATGAAATTTACGGATAAAATTCTATGTCCAATTTACAAACGAACACGAGCGAAAAAAGCTTTTAATTAAATTTTATAGACAAAATCTACGGATGAATTTCACGCTAGAAAACCTTAGCAAAATTTACGATATTCTTAAAAGCAAACGGCGAAATTCTACGCAGATTTAGCGTCTAATTGCGAATTTAACTAAGGGGCGAAATTTAGCTCCGCTGTTGCGCAGAAGCTCAAGCTCTTAAAATTTCGTAAAAACCAAGCCAAGATGAAACGTAGCGACCGATAAGCTTAGATCGGCATTACGCGGATGTTTGGACTAAGGTTTTCTTGCAAAACATTTTCGATCGCGTATAATGTGCCGCTCGCACCACTGGCGCAGCCGCTACAAGCGCCTAGGTAGCGGATGTAGATGTCCGTTTTGCCGTCGTCTGCAGGCCTAATGTCGATGACGTCGAGATTGCCGCCGTCCATCTGAAGCATCGGACGGATATCCTCGTCAAGCACCCCTTCGACCGCCTTAAATTTACCGATCAAATTTAACTGCTCAAAGCTCATCTCCGCTCCCGCTTTCGCGCTAGTAGCGGCACTCGCGTTGGCTTGAGCTTGAAGCCTCTCTCGCTCCATCTCCTCTCTGGTTTGCTTTAAAATATCAACCAGATAATAGTCCTTCTCCTCGTGTCCGCCAGGGCGCACGCAGGATTTGCAAAACGCACCCGCTTTGGTGTATTGCGTGATCTCTTCAACCGTGTGAAGATCGTTTAAGCGGATCACCTCTTTGATCGTGCCGAGACTTACGCGCGCGCAGTCGCACACGATGATCTCATCCTCAAAATGCGCAGGATCGATGCCCTTATAATTCGCCGCGGCCTGCTTGATGACGTCGTATGCCATTACCGAGCAGTGCATCTTTTGCGGCGGCACGGCGGGCTCATCGGGGTTATCTCGCATAGCATGCTCCACATCTAAATTTGTAATCTTCACCGCCTGATCGACGGTCTTTCCGATACAAAGCTCAGCCATCGTGTCCGAACTCGCAATCGCCGTACCGCAACCAAAGCTTTTAAATTTAGCGTCTAAAATTCTATCAGTCTTAGGATCGATCAACCAATACAGCCGCACCGCATCGCCGCAGCTCTCGGCGCCGAAGTCTGCGACCACTAGCTTACCACCTCTAGCCTTCGCTTCCTCCTCGGTGATCTCGCCCATATAGCGAGGATTATTCATGCGGTCCTGTACTTTTTGCGAGTACTGCTCCCAGATCGAGCCGTTTATTAAACTGTTTTTTGCCATTTTTTATCCTTTATTTTTCTCATAACCTTGCGGCGCGTAAGCAAACGTGCTTGAAATCCCGCGCAGACGGGCGATAGCTTTACCAATATGTTCGATCGCGTAATCGATCTCCGCCTCCGTCGTAAAGCGCGACAGCGAAAGCCTTAGCGCCGTATGCGCCAGCTCCTTATCCGCACCGATCGCTTCCATTATCGGGTTATTCTCAAGCGCCTCGCTCGCACACGCAGAACCGGTAGAAGCGGCGATACCCGCTTTATTCAGATCCCACAGCATCGCCTCTCCCTCGACGCCTTGGATCGAGGCGAGGATGGTATTTGGCACGCGAATGCTGCGATCGCCCACGACGCTGACGTTTGAAATTTGCAAAAGCGCGTCCTCCAGCTTATCGCGCAGTCTGCTTACCTGAGTGCGCTCAAAATCCATAAATTTATTCGCTAGCTCCAAGGCTTTGCCGAGCCCCACGATGCCAGAAACGTTTAGCGTGCCGCTGCGGCGCCCACCCATCTGTTCGCCGCCGTGAAGCAGGCTCGTAAGCGGCTTGCTATCTTTGATATAGAGTGCGCCGACGCCCTTTGGAGCGTGAAATTTATGCCCGGAAAGGCTCAAAAAATCCACATCCGCATCGCGCACGTTCACCTTTATCTTACCTATCGCTTGCACCGCGTCGGCATGATATAGCGCGCCATGCTCGTGTGCGATTTGCGCGATTTTTTTTACGGGGAAGATCGTGCCGGTTTCGTTATTTGCCCACATCACGCTAACGAGCGCAGTTTTGTCGTCGATCTTTTCGCTAAGCTCGTCAAGATCGATTAGTCCGTCTTTATCGACGCCCAGGCGAGTAATCTTTACGCCGCAAATTTTTTCTAAAAAAGCACAGGTTGCGCTGATTGCGGGGTGCTCGACGGAACTTATGATGATATTATCCTTCTCGCCGGTTAGAATTTTATCGTAGTAAATTCCTTTTAAAACCCAGTTGTTGCTCTCGGTCGCACAGCTTGTGATGACGATATCGTCCGCATCCGCAGCGCCTAGTCCCGCATAGAGCCTATCCATCGCAGTTCTTAGCGCGGGGTGGGTCTCGCTGCCGAAGCTGTGAAGGGAGTTTGGATTGCCGTATTTATCGCAAAAAAACGGCTTCATCTCCTCAAAAACTTCGGGATCGACCATAGTAGTGGCGTTATTATCTAAATAAACGCGCTGCATAAAATTCCTTTCTAAAATTTGTCTGAAATTTAATCAGACAATTTCGCTCTTTTATCAATTTCGCACGATAATATAACATAATTGCTAAATTTTTCTTTAACGCTTGCCGTTTTAAAAACCAAAAGTTTTCGGAGAATTTATTAGATCGAAAAATTCCTTGCGCGTGTCGTTTCGGCTGATAAAAAGCCCCCGCAGTGCCGACGTAGTCGTGGTCGAGTTGATCTTTTGCACGCCGCGCATCTCCATGCACATGTGCCGCGCTTGAAGCACCACGCCCACGCCGAGCGGATGGATAACCTCCTCTATAGCGCCTGCGATCTGCTCGGTAAGCTGCTCTTGGATCTGCAGCCTGCGCGCGAAAATATTTACCATACGCGGAATTTTGCTAAGCCCCACGACCTTTTTATTCGGGATATACGCTACATGCGCGCGCCCGATGATAGGCAGCAGATGGTGCTCGCAGAGGCTATAAAATTCTATATCTTTTATCAAAACCATCTCGTTGTTGCTGCTATCAAACAGCGCGTCGTTTAAAATTTCTTTTGGGTCCAGCTCGTAGCCGCTAGTTAGAAACTCATAGGCTTTAGCTACGCGCTCAGGCGTCTTTGCAAGCCCGTCACGCTTCGGATCCTCGCCTAAAATTTCAAGCATCTGCGACACGCAATTTTCAAATTTTACTCGGCTTTTTTCGTCCATTTTTAGCAATTCCTTAAAAATCGATGCGCGATATTACTCAAAAACGCCTTTTATAACGCTGATAAATTTTAAAATTCCGCGCGAAATTTTATCAATCTCATTATGTTAATGATAATATATTTAAATTTAAGAAATTTTTGTTTAAAATCCGCCGTTTCGATAAGCTTTATCTATAAGGAGTTCGGTAATGAAATTTAAGATGAGTTTTGGCGCGGCTTTGGCGCTTTTTTCTTTTGCTTGCGCCGAACAAAACGCCGCAGCAAACTCCGCCTCGGGCGAAAACCTAGGCGATATCGAGGTCGTAGAATGGGCGAATAACGACGACGGCTACCGTGCCGTACGCAGCGAGATCGGCAAGACGACTAAGAGAATTTTAGAAATTCCGCAAACCGTAAATGTCGTAACGCAGCAGCATCTAAAGGACAAAAAGCCAGAAACCTTAGCGGAATCGCTGCAAAACGTAAGCGGCATAAGCTATGCAAATACGACGGGAAATATTTTCGATGCGATCATCAAGCGTGGCTTCGGCGAGGGTCGCGACGGCTCGATTATGCGCAACGGCGTGCCGGGCGCCGTGATGCACAACTACAATAAAACTATTCAAAGCGTCGAGGTTCTAAAAGGACCCGCAAGTATGCTCTACGGCGCGCAGCAACCGGGTGGCGTCATAAACATGGTAACCAAAAAGCCGCAGTATGAGTTTATAAATGAGCTTTGGGGCGGGCTAGGCAACCGCAACTATTGGGACGCGGGATTTGATACTACAGGACCGATCGCAGATAGCGGCTTTGCGTATAGATTTATATTCGATTACTACGCGAAGGATTATTGGAGAAATTTCGGCGGTATAAAAAACACGCTTTTTGCGCCGTCGCTTGCGTATCAAGGAGACGATTATTCGATAAACTTAGGCTACACCCATAGCCGCTCTACCGATCCGGTGGATCGCGGCGCATTTTTGGTGCCGAGTACGGGTAAAATTTACGGCAGCGGCAAAGTCCGCTTCGACGAGCCGGTAAATAAACTACAAAGCAAGCTCGATACGGTTGATTTCGGCTTTGAGAAGGAATTTAGCGAGGATTGGATATTAAAAGGCGCTTACGCTTTCTCGCGCAGCAAGCACGAATACGGCTACGTCCGTCCGAACAATCCATTCACGCCCCAAGGCCTTACCGGCACGACGCGATCGTATAACTACTACGATAATTTCATACACCGCACGCACGCAGCAAGCGTCACGCTAAACGGCAAATTTGAAACGGGTCCGCTTAAGCACGACGTCCTTTTCGGCACGGATTACAAAAACTACTACAGATACCGCCCGGGCGCGCTAAAAGGCACCGCAGGACGCATCAATATGCTTACCGGACAGACCGCTTCGAGCGCCGTCTTAACGAACGATAGAGAGCCAAAAATACAATATCAAAAGCTAAGAACGATCGGTCTTTACACCCAAGATAATATAAATTTAACCGACGAGTTGATACTTTCTTTGGGCGTGCGTAGGGAATTTTACGATCAAGTAGCCAAACAAAGCTGGCAAGGACCGAACAACACCGATCAGAAAAAGGCCGCTACGACCTATCAGGGCGGGCTTTTGTACCTGTTAAGTCCGCAGTGGTCGGTATATACTAACTACGCGCAAAGCTTCACGCCGCAGATGTCCATAGGCGAGGCGATAGGCGGCGATCTAAAGCCGGAGGAAGGCAAATCCGTGGAGCTCGGCACTAAATTTCAAAACGATCGCGTCACTGCGGGTGCGGCGGTGTTTAATATCGATAAAAGAAACATCCTGCGAACGGTAAATAATATAAGTGAGACGATCGGCAAGGCTCGCTCGCGAGGATTTGAACTCGATATAAACGGGCGCGTGACGCAGGGACTTAGCATGTCGGCGAGCTATGCATATACCAAAACGAGAGTGCGTGAGGACGACGGCGCTTTTGCGGTGCTAATCGGCAAACCGCTGGAAGCGACGCCGAAGCACCAAGCAAGCCTATTTGCCAACTACGATTTCGCGCATCTAGGCGCAAAGGGGCTTAGGCTTGGCGGCGGCGCGCGATACTTCGGCTCGTGGTACACCTACTATATGCGCACGAACCTACCGAGCGTGCCCGCAGGAACGGCGTTTAAGCTGCCTCACGCCGTAGTTTATGACGCTTTCGTGAGCTACGATACTAAAATTTCGGGCTATGATACGAATTTTTCGTTCAACGTCAAAAATTTGACCGACAAAAAATACTACACCTCATCCTCGACCGGCACGACCACGAGCGTGATACCTATTCAAATGGGCTACGCGCGGCAGTTTATGTTTAACGTATCGGTAAAATTTTAACCTCAAGCCCGCTTTAAATTTTAAGGCGGGCTCTTAAAAATTTTAAAATTTAAAAGCCGCGAGCCGCTTAGAGTCGGCAAATTTTAGGAATTTATACTTTAAATAAGAAATTTTTTGATATATTACGAGCTATTTTTAAATTTTCTAAAGGAATTTTATGGAAGTAAAAGCAAAAATGAAAGACGCCGCAAATGCGGTAGCTGCGAGCAAGATCGAAGCAAAGCAGATCGCAGCCAAAGTAGAAGAGCTAGCCAAAAAGGCCTCCAAGCAGCTAAGAATCGACGGATTCAGACAGGGCAAA
Source organism: uncultured Campylobacter sp. (assembly GCF_937949835.1). GTDB lineage: Bacteria > Campylobacterota > Campylobacteria > Campylobacterales > Campylobacteraceae > Campylobacter_B. Next base: position 11,405 of record NZ_CALEDC010000160.1, on the reverse strand, counting down.
GTGCCTACCGCGGTGGTTTTGAAGCGATACGGCAAGCAGCTTGAGGGCGACGCAAAGCAGGAGCTTCTTAAAGATATGATCGATCAGTCTCTTAAAATTTTAAAGAAAAAACAAGATGAAATTTTATCCGAGCCGGTCTTTTCTAAATTTGACGAAAAAGAAGGCGACATCAACGTTGAGATCGAAATTTCTTTCAGACCAGAAGTTAGCGTCGAAGGGTACGAGGAGCTGATTCCTAAATTTAGCAGCCCGCGCGTTACACAAAAAGAGATCGACGAGAAAGTGGCGGAATTTTTGCAGATGATCGCTCCGCTTTCTAAAACCAACAAAAAAATTCTAGCCAAAGACGATTTTGCAAAATTCGACTTCGAAGGCTTCGTGGACGGCAAGCCATTCGACGGCGGCAAGGCGCAGGATTACGTCCTTCAGATCGGCTCAAGTCAATTTATCCCGGGCTTTGAAGACGGTATGATCGGACTTAGAGTGGGCGAGGAACGCGACGTGGCGGTTAAATTTCCGCAAGATTACGGCGCGAAAAGCTTAGCCGGCAAGGACGCGATTTTTAAAGTCAAGCTTCACGAAATTCAGGCTAAAAAACCTGCCAAAGAGCTCGGCGAGGAGGAGCTAAAGCAAGCGCTTCCGGGCGAGAAAGAGCCGAGCAAGGAGAAATTTGAAGCGCGCATCAAAGAGCGCATCAAAAACGATAAGCTTCAAAAGCTGATAAACGAGGATTTAAAGCCTAAATTTGCCGACGCGCTCGCCGAGAAATTTAACTTCGCGCTTCCAAAAGCGATCGTTGAGCAGGAGATTAATTTGCAGTTTAACAACGCCTGGAGCGGCTTTTCAAAAGAGCAGATCGAAGAATTTAAAAACAACAAAGACGCCCTGGATAAAAAGCGTGAAGAGTTTAGAAAGGCTGCCGAAAACAGCGTCAAACTTACATTCTTAATCGACGAGCTAGCCAAAAAGCGCAATATCGACGTAAGCGATCAGGAGCTCGTCCAAGCGGTCTATATGGAGGCCTATACCTACGGCGCCGATCCGAAGGAGCATCTAAATAGATACCGCAACAACGGCATGCTGCCGGCCGTTAAAATGGCACTTATAGAAGAGAAGCTATTTAACGATATTTTCTCCAAGCAGGGCAAAAAAGAAGAGAAGGGCGAATAGATGGTGATTCCTTACGTTATCGAACAAACTAGTCGCGGAGAGCGCAGCTACGACATCTACTCGAGGCTGCTAAAAGACCGCATCGTAATGCTTAGCGGCGAGATCGACGACGCAGTAGCAAGCTCGATCGTCGCGCAGCTTCTGTTTTTGGAGGCGGAGGATCCGGATAAGGATATCTATCTATACATCAACTCCCCGGGCGGCGTAGTTACGAGCGGATTTAGCATTTATGACACGATGAATTACATCAAACCCGACGTAAGCACGATCTGTATCGGTCAAGCGGCGTCGATGGGGGCATTTTTGCTAAGCTGCGGAGCCAAAGGCAAACGCTACGCGCTTCCAAACTCGCGCATAATGATCCACCAGCCACTCGGCGGCGCTCAGGGTCAGGCTACCGACATCGAGATCCAAGCCAAAGAAATTTTACGAATGAAAGAAATTCTAAACAACATCCTTTCGCAAAATTCCGGCAAAGATCTCGCGCAGGTCGAAAAGGACACCGATCGCGACTTTTTCATGAGCGCCGAGGATGCCGTGCAATACGGACTGATCGATCAAGTACTTCAAAAGAGCTTTAAATAGATGATCCTGGACGTCCTTACCTATCCGAATAAAAAGCTATACCAAAGATCGACCGAGGTCGTGAAATTCGACGCGGCGCTGGGCGAGCTTTTGGATGATATGTATGAGACGATGATCGCAAAAAACGGCATAGGCCTTGCCGCCATCCAGGTAGGCAGGCCTGTGCGCGCTTTGATCATAAATTTAGCCAATGAGGAAAAAATCCAAGACAAAAAGGACCTCATCGAGATCATCAATCCGCAAATTTTAAAAAAGGAAGGCGAGGTCGTTTACCAGGAGGGCTGCTTGTCGGTGCCCGGCTTTTATGAGGACGTCACGCGCGCCGAGTTTATCACGGTGCAGTTTCAAGACCGCGCCGGCAATACCCAGCAAATGGACGCTAGCGAACTGCTAGCCGTCTGTATCCAGCACGAGATGGACCACCTCGACGGACATCTTTTCATCGAGCATATCGGATACAACAAACGCAAAAAATTTGATAAAGAATTCAAAAAAAGCCTAAAAGAAAAATCGAAATGAAATCCCTAAAATGCGCTGCCTTCACGGATGCACTGATCCCCGTAGAGGTCGAGTCGACATTCGTGCGGGGGCTGCCGGGATTTAATATCGTTGGCCTTGCGGGCGCTACGATAAAAGAGAGCGAAAGCCGCGTAAAAGCCGCGCTTATGAGCCTAAATTTTAAATTTCCCGCATCCAAAATCATCATAAATCTCTCCCCCTCCGACACGCCCAAAAACGGCTCGCACTTCGATCTTGCGATCGCGCTTCTCATCGCGCTGCAAAAAGAGCGCATCGACGGCGATTTCTTCGTCTTCGGCGAGCTCGGTTTAGACGGCAGCCTAAAGAGCACGGCGAGCCTCTTTTCGATCCTGCTTTTTTTAAGCACGAAGGTGAAGCGCGCTAAAATTTTAGTGCCGCAAAGCATTGCTCTAAAGGCCTGCACGATCCCAAACTACGACGTTTATGCGGTGGATAGCCTAAGCGATGCGGTCAGATTTTTTTTAGATGAGGAGTTCGCCGCAAGCAGGCTCATGCGAGAAACCCATCCACTTTTTAAAAATGTAGTGGAGATTGACGGGCAAGCTTACGTTCCCAACCGCGATTTTTCGCTCGATTTCAAAGACGTCAAAGGGCAAAAGCGTGCCAAGCGCGCAAGCCTGATCGCCGCGTGCGGCATGCACAACATCCTCTTTGAGGGCAGCCCGGGATGTGGCAAAAGCATGTGCGCCAAGCGAATAGCCAGAATTCTGCCGCCGCAGAGCCTAGGCGAAGTGCTACTCTCGTGCGCCTACGAGTCGCTAAATAACAAAGATGTCGATTTTAGCGCGCTGCGCCCCTTCCGCTCGCCGCACCATACCAGCACGCGCAGCTCGATTTTCGGCGGCGGCAGTAGCGGCGCAAAGATCGGCGAGGTCGCGCTTGCAAACGGCGGCGAGCTGTTTTTCGACGAGCTGCCGCACTTCGGCAAGCAAATTTTAGAAAGCCTGCGCGAGCCTCTGGAGGATAATAGAATTTTGATTTCGCGCGTAAATTCCAAGGTCGAATACCAAACGAAATTTATCTTCGTCGCGGCGCAAAACCCCTGCCCGTGCGGAAATCTGTTCTCCAAAAACCTCACCTGCACCTGCTCGCTAAACGACATCAGGCGCTACAAAAACACGATCTCCGCGCCGCTGCTCGATCGCATCGACATATACGTCGCGATGGACGAGACCGGCGCGGACGACAGAAGCGACGTTTGCAGCGGGGAGATGGCAGATGCCGTGCTGCGGGCGTTTCGCGCGCAAAAGGCTCGCGGACAGAGCGAGCTAAACGCAAAGCTGCGCGACGAGGAAACTGAAAAATTTTGCGTCTGCGAAAGCACTGCGCGGGATGTTTTGCAAACGGCGATCACCCGCTACGACCTTTCGCAGCGCGGCGTAAATAAGACGCTAAAGCTCGCGCGCACGATCGCCGATCTAGCAGGCGCCGAGATCATCGCCAAGGCGCATATTTTGGAGGCTCTTAGCTTTCGCATAAGGAGCGAAATTTGAAAAAAATTTTCTTTAGCACCGAGGAGCTCGATGCGCGAGCAAGTGCGAAATTTGGACTTAGCGAGCAAATTTTAATGGAAAACGCCGCTTGCAGGATCGAGGGCGAGATCAGAAAGCGGCTCAAAAAGGGCTCGCGTATTTTGGCGCTTTGCGGCGGCGGAAATAACGGCGCGGACGCGATGGCGGCGCTGCGAAAGCTAAGCGGCGATTTTAGCTGCACCGCACTTTGCGTGCTTCAAAACAGAAGCGCAGCAGGCAAATTTCAAGCGGATGCGGCGCAGGCTGTGGGCGTTAAGTTTATCGATATCGCGAGCGCAAAAGACGATTGCGGGCACGTAGAGGGCGCGTCTAGCAAGGACATCTGCACGCATGAAGGCGTAGGCGGCTCCTATTTAAAAGGCACTGGCGCGAGCGAGCCACGGGGCGAGCGCGAAAGCCTAAGCGGTGCAGACATTTTGTGTGACGGCGATAAATTAAGCGCGAAATTTACGAGCGCTAAATTTGAGATCGCGGGGCACGGCAGCGAATGCGGCAATCTAGGCAGTGAATGCGGCGTAACGAGCGTCCTGCGCGATGAGATTACAAAAGCAGACTGCATAATCGACGGGATTTTCGGTAGCGGTTTGAATAAACCGATAAGCTCTGAAATTTGTGAAATTTTATCTCTCGCAAATAGCGCGAAAGCTCTAAAAATTGCAGTCGATATCCCAAGCGGTATCGACAAGAGCGGGCGCATTTTAGGCGGTGCGTTTTGTGCGGACTTGACGATCGCGATGGGCGCGCTTAAACTCGCGCTGTTTTCGGACGCAGCGAAGGATTATGTAGGGCAGATCAAGGTCGCAAATCTTGGAATTTCGCGCTCAAATTTTGAGGGGCGGAGCGAATATTTTCTACTTCAAAAAAGCGATCTGAAGCTGCCGCTACGCAGGAAGCAAAACACCAACAAGGGCGATTTCGGGCACACCTACGTCGTAAGCGGACAGATGAGCGGAGCGGCGCAGATGGCGGCTCTGGCGGCTCACGCGATCGGCAGCGGGCTCGTTAGCGTCGTTAGTGAGGGACCATTAAATCTAAGCCCGATTTTGATGCAAAAAAGCTCATTTGAGCACGCGCGGGTCGTAGTCTGTGGTTGTGGTCTCGGGGAGCAGAAGATCGATCTTGCCGCGCTGCGGGACAAAAGCTGCGTCATCGACGCCGATCTGTGCTATAAGCGTGAAATTTTAAGCCTGCTAAACGCCAATTCAAATTTAATCCTAACGCCTCATCCGAAGGAGTTTTGCTCACTTTTAAAGATCGCGGGCATCGCAGATCTTAGCGTGAGCGAGCTGCAAGAGCGGCGCTTCGAGCTTGCGCGGGCGTGGAGCGAGAAATTTAGCGGCGTGCTCGTGCTAAAGGGCGCAAACACGCTCATCGCCCAAGCTGGCGTCATCTACGTCTGCGACAAGGGCAGCGCCGCGCTCGCAAAGGGCGGCAGCGGCGATGTGCTCGCAGGGCTCATCGGCGGGCTGCTCGCGCAAGGCTACTCGCCTTTGCAAGCCTCAATCTGCGGCGTCCTAGCCCACGCACTCGCCGCGCGAGCCTTCGCCAAAAACTCCTACGCGCTAAATCCGCTCGATCTCATCGAGGAGGTAAAATGGTTGTGAAAAAGCTCGCCGTGCTTTTTAGCGGTAGCGGCTCAAATTTGGAGGCGATCTTACAGAAGCTACACGGCAAAACTTTTGGGGGCACCAAGATCGAAGTCGTGCTAACGCTAAGCAACAAAGCGGGCGCCGGCGGTATCGCAAAGGCCGCGAAATTCGGACTTCAAAGCGTGATCCTAAATCACAAAGATTTTGCTAGCCGCGAGGAATTCGACGCCGCGCTCGTGCGCGAGATCGAAAAAAGCGGCGCGGAGCTTACGGTGCTTGCGGGCTTTATGCGGATTCTCACGCCCGTTTTTACGAGCAGGGTTCGCGCGATAAATTTGCATCCGTCGCTGCTACCGCTTTTTAAGGGCGCGCATGCGATAGAGCAGAGCTTTGAGAGCGATATGAAGGTGGGCGGCGTGAGCGTGCACTGGGTCAGCGAGGAGCTTGACGGCGGTAAAATCATCGCTCAGCGCACGTTTGAAAAGAGCGCAGGAATGAGCCTTGAAGCTTACGAAGCCCAAATCCACGAGATCGAACATGAGCTATTGCCGCAGGTGATCGTAGAAATTTTGTGCCAAAGCTAAATTTAGCGCAGAAATTCGCGCTAAATTTAAAAGAGCGAAATTCCGCGGAATTTTATAAATTTAAATCTTAGTTCTTTAAATTTTAGGGGCGAACTCTAAGTATTAAATTTTAAAATTTACTAGCTAAATTTAGAAAGATAAAGATGACCGCAAACGAACTGGAAAAACTAAGGCTCGGCATCCTAGATGAGGCGGAGCGGCACAAAGGCACGGCGTTTTCGATAATAGTACTAGCGGTGCTAGCCTCGGCGCTGTGGCTATTTTTCAATTTTAGAGATCAAGAAGCAGCAGTAGGCCTCTGCTGGATCATAGTGGCATTTAGCTGCGGCAGCATCTCTTTTAGAGTAGTGAATAAAGATGCAAATATAGTGCGCGTATTTATCTTTTGCACCTTGCTGTGGATGCTGGCCAAAGGCGTAGAAATGTGCAAGAATGATACCTTACGCTTCGTCATCGCACTCGTAACCATCTGCCTTTCTTTGTTTAATATCGCGGATGCCGCGCTGGAGCGGATCAAATAATAGATCCAAAAAATTCGTCCGCACCTTTAAACACCAATATATCGCGCCCTATATCGCAAGTCTAGGCTACCGCTACGAAATTTCAGGCTCGTTTCGACCGACGTATCTGCGCGCTAGCGGCCTATTTGTGGACGGCATAAGCTATTTTGATTGCGAAGATAAAATTTCCGGCGTCTATGACGGAGTATTTTTCAGCTTTGCGGATGTTTGCGTGACCCACACCGACGAACGATATAACAGCAGAGGGATCTTTTTCTACGCGGAATTTAAAAAGCGCATAAACTCGGTGGCCGTGATCTTGCCGCTGCTCAGCGCGAGACCAACACTCAGCGGACTTAAGAAGATCGCGATGGACGATAGCGAGTTTAGCTCCGCATTTAGCGTATATAGCGCCGATGCGATGTCTGCAATGTATGCCCTCACGCCCGCCTTTATGCGGCGCTTGCTTCGCTTTAGAAGCGGTGCCGGCGGACCGATCAGTTTAAGCTTTTCGGATAGAAACGTCTATATTTTCATCCGCACGGGATACGATAGTTTCGAGCCTAGCGTAGATCGCAGCGTACTTAGTTTCGATCCTGCCGCGTCTATCAAGCACGAGCTTTTATTCTTTCTATCCATAGTAAAAAGTCTAAAATTAAACGAAAATATCTGGCAGGATTAAATTCTAAATTTGACCTTAAATCCGCAAATACGGAGGCTTTGCGCCGCCGCAGAATTTTGAAATTTTGCTTTAAATTTACGCGTTACTACGCCGTAACCGCTACAACAAAATTCTATTTGAAATTTCAAGGGCATTTAAACCATGAAATTTATAAGATTGTTGTAGCGACGCAAATTTTGCGACATATGATTTAGGGCTTTTAGCTTATTTTGCCTAGCATATTGTGACAAAATCAGCGATCTATTTTAGCTCTAAAAGCCGTTTAATATCACCTTTGCTTAAATACGGCGCAAATATATGCTGCGGCTGCGAGCCACTTAGTTTTACTAGCATATCGCCTGCGCCTAGAAGTTTTTCAGCTCCGCTTTCGTCCAAGACAATCTGAGAGGCTTTGGCATTTTGCACTTTTAATGCGATTCGTAAATCAAAATTTGCGCGCAATTCTTGCTTAAAAATATTTGCATTGGGCGTTTGGGTCGCTATGATTAGATGGATATCCGCAGCACGAGCCTTTTGTGCCAAGATCACGATACTATCTTGAAGCATCTTAATCTGACCGAAAGCATCAGCAACTTCATCGAAAACCACAACTATACTTGGCATCGGAGTAGAAAGTTCAGCGTTTTTGCTGACACCTTCTTTGGCTAGAACACTATAACGTCTATCCATTTCCTTAATGACAGCATCAATCACGGCTTGTGTATGAGATATATCCTTGACTACTCCGCCAAGCTCGCTTAAACTTCTTAGTTTATCGTAAATACCAAACTCAGCTCCATTTTTAGGATCTATGAGTACAAAGCGTATATTTTGATTTAACATTGCTAGCGACGTAATGAGCGTATGTAAAAGCATGGACTTGCCGCTACCGCTAGTACCACCGATAAGCAAGTGCTGTGATAAATCAAAGAAAAATGCCTCATTTTTGATATTGCGACCGCAATAGGCTGGCAAAGCGTAGCTTTTTGTATAGCTAGATATATCGAAACCAAAATCATCTGCATCAAATTTTTTCCACCGACTTTTAGGTCTAGGCAAATATAAATTTAAGCTCATCTGTTCACCCGCGTATTGTGTTGAAGCATCGGAGTAAAGACCAAATTTTACCTTGTAGTCATCAACTTCGTTTTCAACCCGAGCATAGTCTTTCATATCTTTGAAGCGGATTTTAAATACGTCGTGACGCAATGCATGGTCACTAGATAGAATTTCTGCTTTTATACCGACGGAAGTAAAATATTCTCGTATCTTATCCTCATCTAACCTTTCAGAAATTGATTCTTCCGCAGGTATAATTTTTGGCTCTATTGTAACGCTAAATTCATCAATCAGGAATTGATAAAAGTCATCCTTGCTTTTGTAGAGATTATTTAGCTCGTAAAGTCCACGATGGATATATTTTTCGATAGCACTAATAAAAATTGCATCGTCGCTAAAATCTAAATTCTCGCTCTTATGCCTTAGCATAAAAGCTGCACGCAAAATATCTGTATAGTCTTTAGATTCTTTACCACTGCCAGTTACTTGGGACATATTATATTCTCTACCCCCACTAGAAAATCCATCGTATAGGATGAAATTAGCATAACATGGATTATCTAAACTTTTATATTCTAATCGAAAGGATTTGTTGATTGCCATCCTCAAAATTACATATTTAGGCACATCTACGGCTAGATAATTTTTTATAATATTAGAAATGAAATTCTCCTCGCCGGCTTTGGTATAAATTTTCCCTAGCATTATTCTCTCCTTGGTTTTATGCTTGCACTATCTCGCGAATCTTTATCATTAGTGATGTCGTAAATCCCTGCGATTTTACCGCTTGCAAATTCCAGCTCTCTTTGGCTAAATTCAGTATCTGTAGGTAACACGATAACTTGATTGGACGCATTTGCATAATAGTTTTGAATGACATTCTTACGGTTAGAGGCATCTAGTCTGGCTAGCGGAGTATCAATAATAAGAGGCAAGCATCTATCGCTTAACTTAGATAACGCCCAAAATATGCTAATCGCAGCAATTTGTTTCTGACCTGCACTCTGGCTTCGTACAGCAATAGCTTCTCCGCTTGCATCGATAAATTTCACGATGAAGTTATCGATCTTAATGTCCGCTACGTTGTCCTCAGCAATTAGATGCTTATAATTAGACAAAATTTTATCTCTTAGTCTCTCTCCGGTTCTTGCTATGCGTCCCGATTTGTAGGTGATAATCTGAGTCTTAATCTCCGATAGCAAATTCAACTTCTTTTTAATACGCAAGTCGCGGGCCGCTTTATCTTTTAACGCAGCAATTTCTATTTCTAGTTCGCCTATATGCTTTTCAGAGTTGGTTTTTTGTTCAATATTTTTTCTTAGGTTCTCGCTCGCTTCCAACTTTTCTACCTCTAATGCCTCGATCTCCTCGTTTAGTTTAGCTAATTCCGCATCAACCGATGAATCTGCAATGAGATCATCTAGATTGCGTGAGATACGAGAGATATCAGACTTAGCATTTTTAGCGTCTCTTACGGCATCTAAAAGTTTAACGGAATTTTCTTTAGCAGCGCTATAAACGATAGGAATGGTGCTTTTATTAATTCCTTTAAATTCTCCGTCATTATTTTTGATAAATTCTAAAAACGCATCGCGTAAATATGTATTTAAATCTATCGCGTCGCATTTAAATCCTATTTTTTCACACAATAAGTAATCTACGCTAAATTTGGCTAACTTAGTAAGGTCCTCTTTATTGAACCCGCTAGTATCACTACTCTTTTATATTCTAGATAAAAGTTCTAAGAAGAATTCGTCTAATCCTGCGAATAAAATTTCACCACCGAATTCCGCAATACTTTGCTTGGCTCTTTGCAGGTCAGCCATAGCAGCATCTTTAGCATTTTGCAGGCCCTCGCTTTCTTTAGAATTGCTCCTTATCTTACCTTCCAATTCTTTCTTTTTAGCAGTTATAGCGGCAGATTTATCGCTCACTTGAGCTTCGTAAAATTTTATATTTATTTTAGCATTTTGAAAGCGCTCTTCCTCGCTTTTTTGTCGGCCCTCGCATAAGTCTAGATCAGATTTAATTTTACTTGCCATATTACTTTGTGAGATTAGTTCTCTTTCCGCCTTATTGATCTGATCCGATAATCTATCTAATACGGCAATATTCAACATGCTTTGAATTTTATCTTTTAGCTCGGTGCTGACCTCGTCTGCCATCGCCTCGATCTCTTCGCCGTCGAATACAAAAAACTGTAAAAAATTTAACGGTAGAATTCTCTCGATCTCCTCGCGAGCTTGATTGTTTTCCAGCCGCTCGCCATCTTTTATAAAAATTAACTTTTCGCATAGATCAGGAAATCTACTCCACTCTCTCCTAATGATTATCTCGCGTTCATCTTCATCAAGCGCTAACTCAATATAGAATTTATTCTCGTCGTTGCTAAGCGCACGACGGTTAAAAGCGCCTCGCCATCCGTTTTCGCTATTTTGACCTAGCAGTAGGACCCTAGGTGTAAAAACACCTCTACTACGTGTGCCAGTAAAATTTAATACGACCTCCGGTACATTTTCGCCTACATCTAGCATTCCGCTTCCTGCAAAAAGTAATTTCACGCTTCTTATAAAGCTAGTCTTGCCGAATCCATTCCTTCCGAAAAGTAAATATATGGGCTTGCCTTGTGACAAGGTAAATTCTACATTCTGTTCACCATAATAAGCGAAAAGATTACAAATCGTAATGCGTTTATAAAATATCATCACTATCTCCTAGCTTCGCCGTTTCATCATCAATATTTTTCATAATGATCTCGTAAATTTCGTTATCCTTGATACCTTCTTTTCGCACTATTTCTGAGATAATGCGCTTTGCCGCCTCTCCACCCTTACTTGTCGTATCGATTAAATCAACATCCTCTAATATGGGCGTTGAAATTTCAATATTTTGCATTCTGTCAAACTCCTTTGATATTGTAATACACGAGCTTTCGCTATCGAATTCTTTTTCCCAAATCTTAGCGATCATTCCTAGTTGTTCGTCACTAATTAGCTCACTGCCGCCGCACGCCTTAAATTCTGCTTCGGCGCGCAAAAACCTTCTTAGAATTTCTTTTCGCGCCGAAGACGTAAAAGGCCCTGGACGAAAACTACCATCTTTTTTAAAATCGCACCTCATTGAACGATTTTCCCTAGCCTCCTTTATAAAATTCCGAAATTCATTTAGTACCGCCAGCGAGCTCT
>NZ_CALEDC010000159.1 GCF_937949835.1 uncultured Campylobacter sp. | reverse complement strand
AGCGATGGAACTCTTAAGCGGCGAAAATTTAATCAGGCTTCTTGGCGGGCTTGGGGTCACGCTGCAAATCGCGCTTATCTTTCAAAACGATAGTCTTTGCGGGGTCTATTTTGCTTTGTAGCACCTCGGAATTTAGCTCACCCGTGATGATCGCGAGATCAAAAATTTCATCGATCTTGGCAGCCAGCGTCTCGTTGTCCTCGCGCGTACTCTCGACGATGCCCGGCGTGATGATGACCTTGCGACCGCCGTAGCTTCGCATCAGCTCGTAGCTTTGCAGCATGCCGCTTAGATTGCCGTTGAAGCTATCGTCGATGATGATCTTGCCGCCCGCATCGAGCCGCGCGAGGCGGTGCTCGACGGCGCCGACGTGCGCGACGCGACTTTTGATCTTATCAGCGCTAAGCCCTAAAAATCGCGCGATCTTTATACACGCGGCGAGATTTGCAGCGTTAAATTTACCCAAAATCGGCGCGAAAAACTCATGTCTCTCGCATAGTTCTCTCCGCCCGTTTGAAGCCTCTTGCGCACCCTGCTCTTTGTCGCTGCAAATTTTATCGTCGCTAGCGGCACGGGCGGCTTGTTCGTAAAATTCTTGCTCGCTTTGTTCGGCGCAGGACATGGAATTTGCATCGTCAAAATCGGAGCCGTAATTTTTAGAATTTTTGTCTTTTTCTGCGTATATCGCGCTGCTTGCATCTAAGTTCAAATCGCCCTGCCCTTCGCCACCTACAGCGGATGTTTCTGCACGCAGCGCGGAATTCTCGCCGCTAGCACCGCTTTCATCATCGCTCAAGCTAAGGCTAAATTTTATTCCGTCCAGATTCGCGCCGCAAATTTCCAGCCCCTCGTCGTAGATCGTGACGCGCTCGTCCGCGCTTTTTTGCGTGGAGCTGTGCAAAAACGCATGCTTTAGCCGCGCACTCGTGAGCGCTTCGAGCTTGGTTTTGCGGATGTTTTCGATGCTTTTAAAATACTCGATGTGTTGCGCGCCGATCTCGCCCACGACGACGATCTGCGGTGCCAAAAACTCGGTGATCTCGGCGATATCGCCGCTTAGCCTGGCGCCTGCTTCGGCTATGTAGATCTGCGTATCTGCGGGTAGCGCCTCGTTTACGTCGCGCACGAGCCCTGCTAGCGTGTTTACCGAGCGCGGCGTCTTATAGCAGCGAAAGTCATTTTTTAAAATTTGATACAAGAAGTTTTTAATGCTCGTCTTGCCGTAGCTCGCAGTGATCTGAATGATCGTAAGAGAGGGCATCGAGGCCAATTTTTTGCGTGCGTCGGCCTTAAATTTTGCAGCCTGCGCCCGCTCGTAAGCAAAACTCGCCGCAAGGCCCGCGCCAAGCGGTAAAAAGATCGGCAAAATCGGCCCTCCCGCGGCATAAAACGCGACGTTAAAGCTAAACACACAAACCGCCAAAATCGCGAAAAATCGCTTCACACGCGGCGTAAAGACGAGCTTTTTATCAAGCCCTCTTTGCCAAAAATAAAGCGCTAGCGCATAGGCTGCGACGATTAAAATTTTAGCGGCGCATAGGGCATAGAGGAATGCAGTGCCAAATTTAGCTGCGCCGAGACCTACCGCGATCTCGCAGCCAAAATATGCTAGGAAAGGCAAAATCAAAAAATAGAGGTGCCACGCGGGCTTAGTGAAGTGAAAGATGATGCGCGCGGGCTTGTACGAAAACCACTGCAGGCAGGTGATCAGATAAAAGCCCAGCAGCAGGACGAATGCCGCGTGCGCGATCAAAAATATTATATTCATCTTTTAAAATTCCTTTTTATAAATTTGCGCGCCCGCCTTGCAAGCCTGTGCGGGCAAAACGCGGCGAGCTCGGGCCAATCGCATTTGGCTTCATTTGTAAATTTTATGAATTCTCGCTTTGCAAATTCTATTTTTGCAAACTTTCGCGCTCAATAAATTCACGCTCTCGCGAAGGCTGCACGAGCCGCGCTAGATAAATTTACGCTGCCGCGCTTCGTCTGCGTTCTCGATACGCGCAGCATCTATCTTTCGCGACCTGAAATTTTTCGCACGCTGCGCATATTGCGACATCGAGCCCTATCTCGCGCGATGATTTGCATCATTTGCGGCATATAGGCCTTCTGTCGCAGTAAATACATGGTGCGGTGCGACTAAGCGGTGCGACTAAATTTAATCGTCCGCTTTGCGGTGCGCATACACGGTTTCGCCGCATTATATACGGCTGCCGCAATCGCGAGCGCAGAGCAGAAACGACCCGCTGTTGCGTTAAAATTTTAAAATTTAACGCGACATGCCGCAATTTGAGCTTTGCGTTTTATACTGCGCGCCCAAAGAGCTGATTTTACGCCGCTAAATTTTAAATATGTGCCGCATACGCACGCGGCTTTTATGTTTAAATTTACGCTTCGGTTCGCGATCTTTGACGCAAACAGATTGCAAAATTTTAAAACGCGGATGAACCGCGCTAAAGCAACGCAATGAAATGCTTTTTAAAATGCGCCCGCTCTTGCCTTTCGCGCGATCTGTTTTTACATCTAAAGCGCGATTTTTGTGGTGCGCCGCTAAAATTTCATGGCTAAATTTTAAAATTTATACGCGGGGCTAGATGCAAAATAAAATTTCACAAACGGCGCAAATCTCGCAAAATTGCACGCGCAATTACCGCAAAACAAAATTATAAGCGCTCAAATTTCATAGAATTTTACGCGTTTACGCGTGATTAACC
>NZ_CALEDC010000158.1 GCF_937949835.1 uncultured Campylobacter sp. | reverse complement strand
TAACTTAAACTCTTGCTGCAAATCCAAGCCGTTCAGCATTCCAACCGTCTATAAAAAAACTTACTCCATACTTTTCTAAAATATCGATTTGCTTTTTTTTCGGGACTTTATTTTGCGTAAGCAATGACAGGACGCTGTTTTTATACAGGATAAAAGGCGCATAGTTTTCTTCATCCGGCACGGATAAAGTTAAATCTACCTTTATGTCCGACTTTGAATACAAAAATTGAAAATAGGCGGGATTTTCAATAAAAAAAGAAACATAGGCCGTGCCCAAATTTTTTAACAATTCGGAAGGCTTTTTGTTTTCGGCGATCGCGGCTTCGAGCGTTTTCGAAAAGCGCTCAGTGATGTGCAGCTGCATCGCGTTGAGCAATTCTTCTTTGTTGTGAAAATGACTGTATGGGGCGGCATGGCTTACCTTGCAGGCCGTCGCCGCTTTTCTCAGCGAAAAAGACTGTAGCCCGTCGGTATTGACGATTTCGATACCTTTTTCGATTAAAAGATTTTTTAATCCTTCGCGGTGATACGGCAAATTCAATTTTTGCATAAGTACTCCCTTTTAATCTTTACAGTGTCAAGATAATAGCGTAAAAACTTTACATTGTCAAGTTTAAAGCGTCGTGTAAAGCGATTTACAAAAGCCCGCGTTCGCGCATATAATTATGTTATGTTGTCGGATATCGAAATAGCGCAAAAAAATCGAATGCTTCCGATCGCGGACATCGCACAGCGCATCGGCATTGATGCGGACGGAATCGAACCGTTCGGACAGTGCAAAGCGAAACTCATCGCAGAAACGCTTCGTGCTTTACGAAAACGCGCTCTGGACGCAAGCGCGCGCCTCATCCTCGTTACCGCCGTAACGCCGACGAGTACGGGGGAGGGAAAGTCGACCGTTTCGATAGGGCTTGCCGATGCACTCAATAGGATCGGGAAAAAACGGTGCTTGCGCTCAGAGAGCCGTCTTTAGGCCCCTGCTTCGGCATAAAGGGTGGTGCGTGCGGTAGCGGAAGGGCGCAGATTGTTACGATGGAAGAAATTAATCTGCACTTTACCGGCGATATCCATGCGATTTCCGTAGCAAACAATTTGATTGCGGCTCTGGTCGATAATCACATTCATCACGGCAACGAACTCAAAATAGATCCCCGCACGATTTCGTGGAAGCGGTGCGTCGATCTCAACGACCGCGAACTGCGCAGCATCGTCGGACTCGGCGGCAGAATGAACGGAGTGCCACGGGGAGATCGCTTTTGCATTTCCGTCGCGAGCGAAATCATGGCGATCGTCTGTCTCTCGCGCACGATCTCGGAATTGAAAGAGCGTATCTCGAATATCGTCGTCGGCGAAAATTATGACAGAGAAAGCGTAACACAATAGCAAATAGGCAAGCAAATAGAACAAATTCCGTAAAGCGATCGTCCCATCTGCTTTCCAACCCGTCTCATTTTACGCCATGAAGCGTACCATATGCAAGCTATAAATGCCCTAGGGCTGGGGATATCCGTCAAGAGGCGATAGGCTCTTGACGGATATTTATAGTGTGTCTTTCTGTCGTGTTTTACCTTATTTAACTCTTTTGAGACGTTTTAGCACTCTATAGGAGTTCTCTTTTTTTGGGCGGTATTTTTTGTATATTACACATACACGTAAATTTGAAAATATACCCGCGTATTTTTAATCATCACATAACTATAAAAGCTATAAGCCTAAAAAATATTATCTCTTTGTGATTGCAATGCTCTATGACTTCTTTTAATATTATGAGATGTTTTAATACTATGGTGCTTTAATGCTTTAATCGCTGCAACTCTTAAGCTTCAATGCTTGCTTTTAGTGCTATGAGTGTAAAAAGCTTTTAGAATATCCACTTTATCCTTTTATTCATTATTTGGTCTTTTCATCGCTCTTTTATATTCCTATATCATTTGTTTGCTCCATAATCTGATGGATGGCTGCTTTGGTGTTTGTTGGTATGTGAATAGCTATCTGTTTTATATCGCATATTGCATTTACTTCTATGCTTTATAATTTTGCGATACTGCGAAGTGAAATTTTAAAATTTAGAGCAGCAAAAGACCTTGAAATTCGATATGGTAAAGCGATTTTAAATTTTAAATACTTCATAAAAGGGTAAAATGCGCCAAATTTTTATATGAGCAGGGGATTTGATGATAGATTGAGATAAAGGGCCGATAGCGGCAAAAACGATTACTTACTAAAAAATCTAGAAATTCTTGTATCCATTCTAAAATTTCAAGTCATATTTGAACAAATAAAAAACGGTAAATAGCCGCCTGCCCTCCTTCCCTACCTTACACTAAGCCCTTCGTCCAGGTATTTGATAACGGGGTAGATAAATAGCTCTATTACGTGTCTTTTGCCCACTTTTACTTCAGCCGTTACGCTCATACCGGGCTCGATCTCTTTTTTGATCCCATCTACGATCAAAAATGTAGAATCCGGTCTGATCTTTACTTCGTAAATTTCTCCCAGCTTCTCGTCATTTATCGCATCGTTTGCTATGTGGATTAGCTCACCTTCAAGTTTGCCGTATTTTTGAAAGTCGAAGGTCTGAACCTTAATCGCTACGCTTTGATTATTTTCCAGATAGCCTATGTCTTTATTAAGCACGTTCGCTTTAATGATCAAAGGCTTGTCGCTAGGCACTATAGAGATTAAATTTTCTTGATTTGTGATGGCGGTTCCTTGCGTATTTACTAGTAGCTTTCCTACAAAGCCGTCAACCGGAGAGGATATGATCTGCTGTCTGGTTTGAAACAAGATCGCGTTGATCTCTGCTTTTAGCGAGCTTGCTTCTTTCTGCTTAGCTAGCATCTCATCGAGCCACTTTGATATGCTTTGGCTTTTAAAGGCTTCAAGCTCTTTGGCTAGCTCATCTAAATTTGCCCTTTGTTCGGCGAGCTTCTCTTTTGAAATTTTAAGATTGGAGTTTAGCTCGATTACCTTGGATTTGAGCTCATATAGATCCTTGCGCGCTATTATATCTTTTACTTTATTTAGATTGCTTAGCCGCGCTTCATCTATCTTTAAAATTCCGCTTAGCCTCTCGACCTCCAAATTGGTGGAATTTATCCCCATTTGCAGAGCTTGCATTTTTAGATTATAGACGTTTATGCTCTCTTCGTAGTTTGATTTTTGCGTATTGTATAAGCTTAGCTCATCTGCGCTGATGTTAGCATCCAGACTCCTACCCGAGCTTAGAGCGTCGAGCCTTTTTATCGAGTATTCAAGTAAGGCTAGGCTTTCTTGCTTGGTGGATAAATTTACCGTAGAGACGCTAGGATCGATTAAGATTAGATGATCGCCCTTTTTTACTCTATCGCCCTCTTTTACTAAAATTTTAGAGACGACGCCGCTTTCGAGAGATTTTAAAATTTTAATCTCGCCATCGGGCACGACCTTGCCGTTAGCGCTTACTACGATATCAACCTTAGCAAACACCATCCATAGCACGGCAAATATTAGCGCGCCGCAAGCGATCCATAAGATAGATCTTCCCAAAGGGTTTTGCGGAGCATCCTCTATCTCGATCAATAAAGGCTTGAACTCGTTTGAATCATCCTCTATTCTTTTGAAAATTTTTAGCATTGTTTATCCCGTCTCGCTCTTCGGCCTATCCTAGCTGCTTATCATATAAGCTCTTGTAGTAGCCGCCCAGAGCCATTAGCTCCTCATGCTTTCCGCGCTCTACGATCTCACCCTTATCTAGCACTAAAATTTCATCGCAATTCTTGACGGAATTTAGCCTATGTGCGATGATGATGAAGGTTTTTCCCTTTTTGATCTCGCTTAAATTTTGATTGATGATGCTTTCGCTTTCATAATCAAGCGCGGAGGTCGCCTCGTCGAAGATCAAAATTTTAGGATTATTTATGAGCGCTCTAGCGATTGCGATGCGCTGTTTTTGTCCGCCACTAAGGCTCGAGCCGCGCTCGCCTACGAAGGTATCGTAACCTCCCGCAAGCTCTGCGATAAAATCATGAGCGCCCGCGATCTTGCTAACTCTGATGATCTCCTCCATACTCGCTCCGCTTGCGGCAAAGGCGATGTTTTCTTTGATACTGCCGCTAAATAGATAGTTTTCCTGAAGGACTACGCCGATGTTTTGCCTTAAAAGATATGGATTTAGATGTCTGATATCTATGGCGGCTATGTAAACAGCTACCGAGCTTTGCAGATAGAGCCGCTCGATCAGCTTCGTAATCGTGCTTTTGCCGCTGCCGCTTCTGCCGACTATGCCTACGCTTTTGCCCGGCTCTACGTGAAAGCTGATATCTTTTAGCACCAAATTTAGATCCGGTCTGTATCTGAAATTTACGGCGTCAAATTTTATATCTCCTTCTATATTATTTAGCGCAATAGGCTTATCGGTGCTCTGCTCGGTTGGAGTATTTAATATATCTCCTAGCCTATCTACGCTAAGAAGGGCTTGCTGAAACTCGTTCCAAAGTCCCACGAGTCTCATCACGGGAGCGCTAAATTGCCCCGCAAACATCTGAAAGGCGATGAGCTGACCGACGCTTAGCTTGCCTTCTATTACAAGCCCCACGCCGAAGTATAAAATGCAAAGCGTCATAAGCTTTTGAAGTGCTGAGGCAAAGCCGCTTGCGACGTTGCTTAAATTTGAAAGATTAAAAGATGAGCGGACGTATCTGCCTAGATTTTCCTCCCACATCTTTTGCATACTGCCCTCGATCGCTAGAGATTTTACCGTCTGCATTCCGGTTACTGCTTCTACGAGATAGGAGTTTGAAGCGGCTCCCATTTGAAATTTATCCTCCAGCCTCCTTCTAAGTACCGGCGTGATGAAAAAATAGATCGCAGCGATTACGCTTATAAATGCGATTGCAATCAGCGTGAGTTTAATGCTGTAAAGCAGCATCATAAAGACAAATACGAAGCTAAATAAAATATCAAGTAGCACGCTTACGCTTTTATTTGCGATAAACTCTCTTATGCTATCTAGCTCGCGCACTCTAGCAACGATGTTTCCTACCTTGCGATTCTCAAAGTAGGTCATCGGAAGCAGCGCTAAGTGGCTAAAAAGCTCGCTGCCTAGCCTAGCGTCGATTTTAGTGGTAGTGTGCGCGAATATATAATTTCTACTTAGACTTAAAAGCATCTCAAATATGATGGTCGCCAAAAATGCAAATGCAATTACGTTTAGCGTGCTAATGCTATGATGAGTTAAAACCTTATCGAGCACCACCTGCGTAAAAAGCGGCGTCACTAGACCGAAAAGCTGCATGATGAATGAAGCCAAAAGCACTTCAAATACCACTCTTTTAAAGCTTAGCATCCGCTTGTAAAACCAGGCAAAGCCGAATTTGATCTGAGAATTTAAAGTTTTATGAGCTAGCACGATAAACTCGCCGCTGCAAAGATCAAATAGCTCGCTCGCGCCCAGCTCTTTTACGGAATTTCCGCCGTCAAATACGATAAATTTAAGGGAAGCTTCTGGCGAGGATTTGGATTGAGGGGATTTGGATGAGTGGAAAATTTTAGCTTCTTTGGCGGAGGAATTGTATGAGCCCGCGGAGGAAGGATTTGCCGCGCCGCCGCCAGGGCTCAATATCTCCTTGGAATCTGCCGTATCTTTGGAATTTGCGCTATTTATATCAGCGGCCGTCTTGCTAGGATTTGCCGCTTTAATATCCGCTTCGCTTTGCTGTTCGATCTTTAGGACGTTAAAGTAGCTTCCGTCCTTTTTCTGAAGGATAAAGGGAGGCTTATAGCGCATCAAATTTGAAAGATTTAGCTTTTTGATTTTAGCCTTAAACTCGCAATGCTTAGCCATACGCACCAGCTCTTCGATCTGCGGCTCCTCGCTGCTTAGCGCAAATTTATTTATAAGCGCCTTGGCATCGAATGGGATATGATTTACGGCGGCTATCAGACCTAGCGAGCCCAGGGCGGTTTGCATTGGATACCTTTGAGTGAAATTTGAAGGAATTCTATTAAGTCTATTTGAAACGGGGCTTAAATTCGGAAGGAATTTTAAAGAAATTTAAGGGATTGAGAAAATTTGGGAAACTAATAATAGTACGGTGGGAATGAACGGCTAGGAAAGCGCTAAAAGTTTAAGAAGCCGCTTTAAAACAAAGCCTGGGAATATTTT
>NZ_CALEDC010000157.1 GCF_937949835.1 uncultured Campylobacter sp. | reverse complement strand
GCATGCCGATGTATACGGCGCGCGTTTTTAACAAGCGCCAGATGGCAGTATAGGATTAAAAATTTAAATGGGCGGGGCGAGCTTGCTTGTGAGCGAAATTTAAGCAAGCTAAGTTTGAGCGGATGTTCTTTGCGGCGAATTTTCATAGCAGCGCGATTTGAAATTTTATTGCAGTTTCGCGCGCTCTCCGATGCGAAAAAAAAGTGCGCTCAGGCAAGCAAAACTAAATTAGCGCGCATCAGCCGCCGCGCAGCGCCTAAATAAGCGTAAAGCGTAAGCAAGGCTCAAGCAAACGCAGCAGCAAGCTTACTTCTAAATTCCATTTTTTACCGCTCGCAAAAAGCGGAATTTAGAAATTTAATTTAAAGGAGCAGCGATGAATGAAATTTTTACACGCACGAGCGTGCGAAACTTTACCGAGAAAATGCCGAGCGACGATCAGATCGAGCTCGTGCTAAAAGCCGCGATGCAAGCCCCTAGCGCGGGCAACCAACGCTCATGGGAGTTTTACGTAGTGCGCGACCGCACCGCCCTTACGCTACTTAGCAGCGTCGGTACCTACGGCGGCTGCACGAAAGATGCGCCGCTTGCGATCGTGGTCTGCACGCGCAAAAGCGGCTTAAAATTCCAGCCCTACGCTCGCTACGACTGCGCTTGTGCGGCAGAAAATCTTTGGCTGGCGGCGCACCATTTGGGGCTTGGCACCACGTGGCTGGGTGTAGCGCCCGATATTTACGCGATGGAGCGTGTAAGAGAAATTTTGGATCTGCCTGGGCATTTGGAGGCGTTTTGCATTATGCCTTTGGGCTTTCCGTCTCGCGTCACAAAGGCGCACTCGCGCTTTGAGCCCGCTAAAATTCACTTCGTAGGCTAGATATGTTTATTTCGCAGAGTAAAATCGACGATCTTATCGCTAGCGACGGCGCGTTTTTGGACCTTACGACCGAGCTTTTGCAAGACTTCGTAGATCTAAACGCGCCCGCGCGACTTTCGATCGTAACGAGGCAGGATCTGATCTTTAGCGGCGGAGGAATCGCGCGCGAGGTAGCGGCGCGCCTTGGTTGCGAGACGCAGCGGCTAGCGCGCGAAGGAAGCGCATTTGGCGCAGGGGATGAAATTTTTAGCGCACAGGGGAGTTTCGAGAGCTTGCATAAGGCTTGGAAGATCGTTCAGATCGTGTTTGAGTACTCCTGCAAAATTTCTACTTACGCGCACGAGATGGTTGCGCTGATGCGAGAGGCGAATCCGCGCTGCGTGCTGGGTGCGACACGCAAGAGCTTTCCTTTTGCGAAGGAGCTTTGTATAAATGCGCTGATCGCGGGCGGCGGGAGCATGCACCGCCTAGGGCTGCACGACAGCATCCTGTTTTTTTCAAACCATATCCGCGCGTTTACAAGCTTTAGCGAGTTTTGCGCGCAGATCGCTAAATTTAAAGAGCGCGCGCCCGAGCGAAAGATAATGATCGAAGTGGCGAGCGAGCGCGAATTTAGCGAGCTTTTAAGCTACGCACCCGATGCGATAATGTGCGATAAGATGAGCCCGGGCGAGCTTAGAGCCTGCGTTTTGAGGCGAGATCAGACGGCGCCGCAGATTAAAATTTGCGCCGCGGGCGGTATAAATAAAAATAACTGCGCAGAGTTTGCAGCTACCGGCGCGGACGTGCTCGTAAGCTCGGCGGTTTGGAATCAGGGCGTGTGCGATCTAGGCGGAAAGATAGAATTTATCTAAATATTAAATTTTAAATTTTAAGACGCAAAAGTCTAAAAAAGGGCATAAAAACGCAATTTATTAATAAATAAGAGTATATTTTGTAAAATTCTTAAAATTTCAAAAAAGGATTTTCATGAAAAAAATTGCATTTATTTTGGCGCTTGCGGCAAGCGTTTCGTTCTGCGCGGATCAGCTGATAATCGCGGCCGGCGGCGGATACAAAAAGCCCGTCTCGGCCGTGATCGAAAATTTGAAAAAAGAGGGCATGGACGTGGCGGGATCGTTTGCCAACCTCGGCCAGCTCGTCATTCAATCGCGCGAGAATAAAATTTCATTCATCGTGGGCGACGAGGCGTTTTTGAAAAAAAGCGATCTAAATATCACTAAATTTGAGCGTATCGGGCGCGGCACGCTAGTTTTGGTGACGCCGAAAAATATTAAAATAAACGATGTCTCTGAGATCGCAAAGTTTGATAAGATCGCGATGCCGGATCCTAAAAAGGCGATTTACGGTATCAGAACGAACGAGTTTTTACAAAACGCCAAGATGGATGGGGTAAAAGATAAAATTTTAGCCGTCGCGGGCGTGCCGCAGGTGGTCGCTTACGTCATCAACGGCGAGGTGCAGGCGGGCTTTATCAACAGCACCGAAGCGGTCGCCAAAAAAGATGAGTTCGGCTCGATCATCTACATCGACGAGAGCCTCTACAGCCCCGCATTCATCGGCATCGCAAGGCTTAGCGCGTGCGGCGAGCAGGCGCTTTGCGAAAAGGTGATGGAGGAGTTTAAATCGGACCGCTCAAAAGAGATTTTTTCAAAATTCGGTCTTAAATGAGCGACATAGCTTGGATCGCGCATCCTTTGCTTTTAAGCGTCAAAGCCCTGTTTTGCAGCTTTTTGCTGCTTATTTCAATAGGGCTAGCAATTTCGTATTTTTTAGCTTTCAGCAAAGCCAAATTTAAAAAGATCGTCGAAATTTTAGTGATTTTTCCGCTCATCTTCCCGCCGATCGCGACGGGATTTCTGCTTCTTTACATCTTCGGAAAGAGCGGATTTATCGGCTCTGCGTTAAATTTAGACATCGTTTTTAACTTTTCTTCATTGGTAATCGCCGCATTTTTGGTGGGGCTGCCGCTGTTTGTAAAGCCCGTATGCGCGAGCTTTGAGCTATTTCCGAAAAGCCTAATCGAAGCCGCGCAAATTTTGGGCAAAAACAGAGTTCAAATTTTCCTCTTCGTAATCCTTCCAAGCTCGCTTAAAACGCTCGGCTCCGCGCTTATTTTAGCGCTCTCGCGCGGGCTCGGCGAAGTGGGTATCACGCTGATGTTGGGCGGAAACATCGTGGGCAAAACCGACACGCTAGGCCTTGCGATCTACAACGCCGTGTATGACGGCGAGAACGAGCGGGCGCTGATCTTAAGCCTTTTGCTCGTGATTTTCAGCTTGATCTTATTCTTCGCGATAAGCCTTTTAGATAAAAAGCAAAATTTATCTAAATAAGAAAAATTATTTTTTAAGTATTTTTAGATAAAATTGCACTCGCATTTCATTTTAAAGGATTTATCATGAAGAAATTTCTAATTTCATCAATTTTAGTCGCAAGCGCCTTGATCGCTCACGAGCACGGCGATATGCACGCTTTTGACCCGAAGGCGGGTAAGCACCTCGTCATTGCGATGGAGCAGCTAGGCGAGAAGGGTAACATGAACGTAGGCGAGGTCGTAGCGGTCGAGACGAACTACGGCGTGGCGTTTTTCCCGAATTTAAAAGGTCTTGCTAGCGGCGCGCACGGCTTTCACGTGCATCAAAACGCCGACTGTGGCGCTACCGAGAAGGGCTTAGGCATGAAAGCGGGCGGCCACTGGGATCCAAGCGATACCAAAAAGCACTCGTTTGCTTGGGACGATAGCGGCCACAAGGGCGATCTGCCTGCGCTTTTCGTCGATGCCGAGGGCAATGCGGTCTATCCGGTGCTAGCTCCGAAGATCAAGAGCCTAGATGAGCTAAAGGGCCACTCGCTAATGATCCACGTAGGCGGCGATAACCACAGCGACCATCCGAAGCCGCTCGGCGGCGGCGGCGCTAGAATGGTCTGCGGCGTTATAAAATAAGCTTCGTTGCGGATGAAATTTAATCATCCGCAATTTCTAAATTTAGCAGCCCTGCGGTTAAATTTACGCGACGAAATTTCGCCGTCCGCAGCGCCGAGATACGCCCGCTTTGCCGTTAAATTTACACGCGGCGGGCTTTAATACAACCTATGCAGCGCGAATTTATGCTAAATTTACGCGCTGCGCACCTCTTGCCTTCCGCTTAAAATTTTAAAATTTAGC
>NZ_CALEDC010000156.1 GCF_937949835.1 uncultured Campylobacter sp. | reverse complement strand
ATACGGATTTTAATCTAAATTTTACTCATAAATTTTGAGATTATTTTATAAGTGCATGGCGCACGACTCGCAGGAATAAAATTTTAAGCAGATTTTGTGCAAAATTTCAAAATGCAGCTCAAGCTCACAAGCAGATAAATTCGCTGCAGCCTTGCGTTTAGAATTACGCGCTAGCCGACAAATTTCGCATCTTTATGTCGGTGCAAATTTTAAAATTCTATGCAGGAGATAAAATTATAAGCCCGTGCAATGCATGAATTCTAAAATTCCGCGTCGCCTATAGAATTCCATGCCCCACACGACACATAAATTTTGAAATTTTAAAATTTCACGCCGCAGATAAAATTTAGGAATTTCCTTTTGCGGTAAAATTTTAAAGCTCTACCACAAATCCGCTGTCCGCGCGGCGAGTTCCAAATCCATCTAGAACTTAGATTTTCCTCACCAGCTCGGGAATTATCGCTTCGAAATCGACCCCTTCATAGTCCTTGCGCTCCTCGTCGCTCATTGTCTCCTTGATCGTGCTTACGACGAAGTCCGCAGCGATTCGAACCGCCGTTTCTAGCGACTTGCCGCGCATTATCGCGCCGAAGGCTACGGCTGCGAAAATATCGCCGGTGCCGTTAAATTTAACCGGCAGCAGCTCGTGAAAATACTCATTCGTCCTACCCGTGCGCGCATCGTAGCTGAAAACCCCGCACTGATCGGCGATGTAGCCGATGCCTTTTAAAATAACCTGCCTAGCGCCCAGCTCTCGAAGCCTTGCAAGCAGATCCATGATAAAATCCCTATCCGCCCCCTCTCGGTACGGCACGCCGGTGATCGCGCAGGCCTCGGTGATATTGGGCGTGATGATGTCGGCCTGGGCGCACAGAAGCGCCATCATGCGGGCAAAATCCTCGTTAAAGCCCGGATAAAACACGCCGTTATCGCCCATACATGGATCGACCAAGATGACCTTATCGGCGCCGCCGAAGCTAGCAAATAGCTCGCTCATGATCTCGATCTGCGCCTCCGAGCCTAAAAATCCCGTATAGATGCCGTCAAATTCCACCCCCTGCTCCCTCCAATGCGCCATGATCGCACATATCTGTGAGCTTAGATCGCAAAAGGTGTAGCCCGAAAAGCCCGTATGCATCGATAAAACCGCCGTAGGGATCACACTCGTGCTCATCCCCATCGCGCTTAGTATCGGCAATGCAACGGTCAGCGAAACCTTGCCCACGCAGGATATATCTTGAACGGTAAGAACTTTTTTCATCACAATTCCTAAAATTTTTGGCTCTATTTTACCGCTATTTATATTAAAAAGGCGAATTTAAATAAAATTTACTCTACGAATAGTCTAAATTTATAATATTTTTGGCGTTTTTCCGCTAAATTCTAAGCTAGTTCCGCCGCAAATTCGGCGTATAAATTTAAAAAGGCAAAAATGATAACCGCAAAGGCTCTTTACGCATCCGCTCGCCTTAGATCGCTGCCGCTTAGCGTCTCGGGCGTACTGCTCGGCAGCGGCGCAGCATACGGCGCGGGCGTATTTAGAGCGGATATTTTCGCACTGGCGCTGCTTACGACGCTGCTGTTTCAGGTGCTAAGCGACTACGCCAACGACTACGGCGACGCGGTAAAGGGCACCGACGACGATGGCAGACTGGGGCCGCGACGCGCGATCCAAACGGGACAGATGAGCGCGGAGCAGATGAAGCGTGTCATCGTCGCTACGGCGCTGCTTTCCGCGCTTTCTAGCCTCGCGCTAAGCGTTTTGGCATTCGGCGAGCGGTTTTATCTCGTGGCTCTATTTTTAGCGCTGGGCGGCGCGTCGATATATGCCGCGATCCGCTACACCGTGGGCGCCGGCGCATACGGCTATAAAGGGCTCGGCGACGTTTTCGTGTTTTTGTTTTTTGGACTTTTGAGCGTGCTGGGCTCATATTTTTTATACGCGCGATCGCTTGATACGGCGCTGCTGCTGCCTGCGTGTGCATGCGGGATGCTAAGCACCGCCGTGCTAAATCTAAACAACATGCGCGATATCCAAAACGACGCGCTCAAAGGCAAGCGCACGATCCCCGTTCGTATCGGACTGCGCGCGGCTAAGCGATACCACTACGCGCTGATCGCGGGCGGGGCGGGTCTGATGCTATGCTACTCGTTTTTACGCGGCGAGCCGGGCGTAAAATTACTCTACGTGGTAAGCTTTGCGCCGCTTATTAGGCACCTATTTTTCATCTCGAAAGTGCAGGAGTGTCGCGACTTCGACGGGCAGCTAAAGGTCGTCGCGCTCTGCACGTTTGCGATGTCGGCGCTATTTTTCGTCGGGGAAATTTTGGCCTAAATTTAAATGCCGCGCAGATAAAATTTACGTCGGCACCGCAGCAAAGTCCTCTC
>NZ_CALEDC010000155.1 GCF_937949835.1 uncultured Campylobacter sp. | reverse complement strand
AGCGGGCTTCGCCCAACGCTCATCATAACGCATCGCAGCACCTTGCCCTAGCGTATTACCCCGCTTTGGCGACGACATCTTACTAAGCGCGCTACCGCTAGGGTGCCCTATCGCACGGCTAGAGCGAGCAGATGTGGGAAGATAGGGCGCGCGGGCATTTTGACGAGCCGTATACTTCGTGGCGCTCGAATGAGATGCAGCTGTATGCCCCATAGCGCCAGAACGAGTTGCACTATAGCCGTAGCGAGCTTGCGGCTGTGCAATTTGAGTCGTCGTTAATTTGCGAGCTTGTGCGTCTACAATTTTGCCGGTCTGATCATCTGCACCTCCGTGAGTTTGCGCGCTTGTATTTCTCCGCATATCTGCGCCTCCGTGAGTTTGCGCAGTATCGCGAGCGCTTGGCGCCTCGTCCTCATAGATACGGATCTTTGGCAAACGCATCAGCGTCGCGACTAGACTCTTACTAGCTCTATTTTGACTGCTTGATTGATTAGCTGAGCGCCTAGATGCTTTATTTCTCGCAGAATGCGATGCGAAATTTTGCCCGGGATTTTTAGTAAAATTTTTCGCACTTTTTCGCGTGAAATTTTTAGCGGATTTCCCAAATGCACGTGTATTTTTTGTGAACTTGGAATTTGAAAGGCTTTTAGCATTTGCAGGTTTTTTAGCATGTGGCTCAACAGAGGATTTCACCGAGGTATTTTTACTCGGATGATCTTTGGCTCGCAGATTTTGAGATGAAATTTTAGATTTACGGTTTTGCAACGCGGCGGGCGATTTGTGGCTTTGCTGCGCGGCAAAAGCGCTAGAGAAGCTCGTCAAAATGAACGCGATTAAAAAGATACGAGCTAAATTTTTCATCGTTTTCCTTTTAATGGATTTTAGGCGAAATTTAGCAAAGCTTAGATTAAGCCGCGTTAAATTTAATGAGTGAGACTATGAAATTTCAGCTCAAAGCCATATCGCCAGATAAAAACCTGGATAAAGGCTAAGCTTTAAAAATTACGCAGCTAGGATTCTGTTTGGCAATAAAATTTTATCACAACAAAAATATGACGCCACGACAAAATTTTATTTTGTAAGCGTTTAGGCGGGATAGCTGAAAAATTTTAAAGCTTTAGAATTCTTCGCTTAAATTTTGAGTGGCAAGTCGGAATTTAAGGTAAAAAGTAAGCTCAAATAAAGCTTTTAAATTTAGAAAAGATAATGCGGCAAAACCGCAAATTTGCGGTGAGATACGAAATTTATCAGATCAAGCAATGACTAAAAATCACACCGCTTAATCGCTAATTCATAATAAATCGCCGCGCCTTAGACATATCAAAACGCGATACATATCATTCTGACGGCGTGTAGCTACAACATCGCCGCGCATAAAGCATTTCGCGGCGCTGCAAAATCTCACAGCGCCGTTGCAATAGCATAAGAGCGCCGAATGACGCTCTTATGGGGGCTACATCATGCCGCCCATGCCGCCCATTCCGCCCATATCAGGCATTGGAGGCATTGCAGGTTTCTCCTCTTTGATCTCGCTTACGGTCGCTTCGGTCGTTAGAAGCAGGCTTGCGACGGATACCGCGTTTTGAAGCGCGATGCGCTCGACTTTGACTGGATCGATGATGCCCGCTTCAAACATATTGACATACTCGCCGTTTGCGGCGTTGAAGCCAAATTTTTTATCTGAGCCTTGCTCGACCTTATTTGCTACAACGCCTGCGTCAAATCCCGCATTCTCTGCGATCTGGCGAAGCGGAGCGAAAAGCGCGCGCTTAACGATGTCCGCACCGATAAGCTCGTCGCCGCTTAAGGCTAGCTTTACGCTAAGTCCAGCTCTGATTAGCGCAGCGCCGCCGCCGATTACGATACCCTCGTCTACGGCTGCTTTGGTTGCGTTTAGAGCGTCGTCCACGCGGTCTTTTTTCTCTTTCATCTCGGTTTCGGTCGCAGCGCCCACCTTGATGACCGCAACGCCGCCGCTAAGCTTAGCCATGCGCTCTTGAAGCTTCTCTTTGTCGTAATCGCTCGTAGTCTCTGCGATTTGAGCTTTGATCTGCAAAACGCGCGCGTCGATATCTTTTTTCTTGCCCGCGCCGCCTACAATAGTGGTGTTATCTTTGTCGATCACGATACGCTCGGCTTGTCCGAGATCGGCCATAGAAGCGCTTTCTAGCGTTCTACCAAGCTCCTCGCTGATAACGGTACCGCCCGTTAAAATCGCGATATCTTCAAGCATCGCCTTTCTGCGATCGCCAAATCCTGGGGCTTTGACCGCGGAGATGTTTAGCACGCCGCGAAGTTTATTTACGACTAAAGTCGCAAGCGCCTCGCCCTCGATATCCTCGGCGATGATTAGAAGCGGTTTGCCGCTTTTTTGAACCTGCTCCAAAACCGGAAGTAGATCTTTTAAATTTGTAATTTTTTTGTCAAATAGAAGCACTAGCGGCGAGCTTAGCTCGACTAGCATTTTCTCGGCATTTGTAATGAAATATGGGCTTAGATAGCCGCGGTCAAACTGCATTCCCTCGACTACGTTTAACTCATCGTTGATCGATTTTGCCTCTTCTACCGTGATAACGCCGTCCTTGCCGACTCTTTCCATAGCGTCTGCGATCAGATCGCCCACCGCGCTGTCGTTATTAGCAGAGATCGTAGCAACCTGAGCGATCTCTTTTTTGCCACTTACTTTTTTAGAGGATTTTTTTAGCTCCTCGATGATCGCAGCGCTAAATTTATCCATACCGCGTTTAACCTCGATAGGATTTGCGCCCGCAGTTACGTTGCGTAGGCCCTCTTTAAAGATCGCATGAGCTAGCACGGTTGCTGTAGTAGTGCCGTCGCCTGCCTGATCGTTGGTTTTACTCGCTACTTCGCGCACCAAAGAAGCGCCCATATTCTCTAGCGTATCTTTTAGCTCAATCTCTTTAGCGACGGTTACGCCGTCTTTTGTGATCGCCGGAGCGCCGAAGCTTTTTTGGATTAAGACATTGCGACCGCGAGGTCCCATCGTAACTTTTACCGCGTCGTTTAGCTTCCTAACGCCCGCGTAAAGCTTGTTTCTTGCGTCGTCTGAAAAAATAATCTCTTTTGCCATTTTCAATCCTTTTTATTTAATTATGCCTAAAACGTCTTCTAAATTTAAGATAAGGTATTTCTTATCGTCTAAGCTGATCTCGCTGCCTGCGTATTTTGCAAACGCTACGGTATCGCCATTTTTGACGCCTTCACATTCGCTGCCGACGGCTACGATTTTGCCGGTCGAAGGCTTCTCTTTTGAAGCATTGTCGGGGATGATGATGCCCGAAGCGGTCTTTTTGGTTTCCTCCTCGCGCTCAATTAGAACGCGCTTGCCAAGTGGTTGAAATTTCATTTCAGTCCTTTCTTTGATTTGTGATTTCTAAAATTGGCACTCAATGTGTTTGAGTGCTAAGATTATATGCAAAATTTAAAATCTTGTCAATAGTTTATGAAAAATTTTTATAAAACTTTAGTGATTTTAACTCAAGTATTGAGATTTCAAACGTTAAATTTTAAGGGCTATAATACCCTCAAATTTTAAATTTTTAAGGGGACGAAATGAAAATTTTCGGCATAATCGCAGGAATTTTAATCCTGCTTATCGTAGGCACGGGCTGCCTATTTTTCAGCGATTTTGGCAACAATCTTACTAAGCCTTACATAGAAAATTTGATCAAAGAAAAAAGCGGCCTTGACGTGAAGCTTGAGAAATTCGATCTAAATTTCGGCGATCTGGACATCAGCGCCAACGTAAATGACGCTGCGAACGTAAACGTAAAGGGCAAATACTCGCTTTTTGCGCGCTCTTTCGATCTTAGCTACGACGCAAATGCGCACGATCTAGCCAAGCTCGGCATAAAAACGAGCGAAGGACTAAGCCTCAAAGGGCAAATTTTAGGCGATCTTGACAAATTCGGCATCAACGGCAGCGGGCGGATTTTTGATAGCAACGTAAAATTTTTAGCAAATTTAAAAGACCTCAAACCGCTTGATCTGCAAATCGACGCTAAAGCTCTAAACGTCGAAAAAGCCCTTGCCGTGGCTTCTCTGCCAATCTACGCCAAAGGAAATATCGACGTTCTCTCAGATATCAAGGCTAGCAGCGGCGGCGCAGAAGGCAACGCAAGCATCAAGAGTTCAAATTTGATCCTAAACGAATCTGCGTTTAAAGATATGAATATCTCCATCCCAAAGGGCGTGCAGATCACGCTAAACTCGGACATCACGGCGCAAAATGACATCCTGCGAGCAGCAAGCAAGATCGATTCGACTCTAGGCAAGATCAGCGCCGAAAAATCGGAATTTGATCTAAAAAACAAAACTTTAAACTCCGATTTTAATCTGAATTTGCCCGATCTAGCGAAGCTCGAAAGCCTGCTCGGGCGTAAAATTTCTGGCGACGTTAAAGCAAACGGAAATTTAAAGACCGATTTTTCTACGCTTGAGCTTTCAAACTCGCAAATTTCGGCGTTTAGAGACGCGCTTAAAGCGGATACAGAGGCCAAATACGATCTGAAAAATAAAAACGGCGAGCTGTCCGCAAAGCTAAACGCAAACGATCTAGCCGCGCTGCAAAACGTCCTGGGAGTGAAGCTGCAGGGCAAGGCAAACGGCGAGCTTAGCGCGGCTCTAGCGCAAAATGAGCTTAAAAATCTAAGTTTAAATCTAAATGCGATGGGCGGCAACCTGAATGCGAGCGGAAATTTGAGCGATCTAAAGCTTAAAGCGAGCAATCTAAATCTGGCCGTGCTTTCGGCTCTGTTTTACGGCAGCGCGATCGGAAACGGCACGATAAACGGCGATGCGAAGTTAAGCTTAAAGGACGGCATCAACGGCACGGCGCAAATTTCGCTCGCTAGCGGCGCGATTTTTAAAAAATTTTTAGACGGTGCGACGGGCAAGAGCTTCCCAAGC
>NZ_CALEDC010000154.1 GCF_937949835.1 uncultured Campylobacter sp. | reverse complement strand
CCAAAAATAGCGAAAATACCCCCGCGCCCAAAAGCGGGTCTACGCCTAGAAAAAACGCCGCCCCGATACCGCCGTAAGCGCCGTGCGCGATGCCGCCTGCTATGAAGCTCATGCGATTTATCACGACTAAAGAGCCCACGACGCCACAGACTATGCTGACCAAAAGCCCGCCAAGCAGGGCGTTTCGCATGAAATCATAAGATAAAATTTCAGCCATTTTCGCCCTCCTTGCAGCAGCATTCGTTAAGCGCGAGATCGACGGCGCAGAAGTGCCCGTGCTCGCGCCTAAGGTGATCTAAAAATTCCGCCCTGCTTCCTGGATCGATCTCGTGGGTGTGCGCCGAGCCGTTTGCGACGTAAAGCGCGCGGTTTGCGTAGTTTAGCGCAAGCTGCACGTCGTGGCTGATTAAAATTATGCCGCAGCCGCCCTCGTTTAGGGATTTTAAAAGCTCGTAAATTTGAACCTGCCCCATCGTGTCGATGCTCGCTAGCGGCTCATCAAGAAGTAAAATTTTAGCCTTCGCGCACAGCGCCCGCGCGATGTAAACGCGCTGTCTCTGTCCGCCGCTAAGCTCGCTGATACGGTAGTCTGCTAGGCTCTGCATACCTACGCGCTCCAAAGCTTGCATGGCTTGCTCGCGCTCGGATTTAGAGTAAAAGCCGAAAATTTTCTTATCTATCAGCCCCATTAAAACGACTTCGAGCACGCTTATGGGAAAGCTTTTGTTTATCGCGATGAACTGCGGTACGTAGCCCATTTGCGCCCTGGCAAGCGCGGGCGATCTGCCTAAAATTTCGATCGTGCCCGAGCTTGGTCGCAGCAGCCCCAAAAGCAGCTTCAAAAGGGTGCTTTTGCCGCCGCCGTTGGGCCCGAAAATCGCCAAAAAATCGCGCAACTCGTAGCTTAAGTTTATATCTTTTAAAATTTCGCGTTTTTCGTAAGCAAAGTTTAAATTTCTTATCGTCACGTCCGCCATGAACGCCCTTTCGCCTAGATTTTGAAAGCATTTATTATAGCCCAAATTCGGAAAAATTGCCAAATTTTGCTATTATTACAAAAAATTTAAAGGCGAGCGGTGGAGAAAATCGGCGAAAAATCAGATGAAAATAGCTGGGATAAAAAGTCCGAAAGTTACGCTAAATTTAGCGGCGAGCCGGGCGATTTCGGCAAGCGGGTGTTTGAGATACTGCGCGGCTGGGGCGTGAGCTTTGCGGGCAAAAGCGTGCTAGACGTGGGCGCCGGCACGGGGGTTTACTCGCTGTATCTCGCGTCGCTGGGCGCCAAGGTCACGGCGATCGATAGCTCGGAGGGGATGTTGCGCGAGCTAAGGCGCAGCGCGGAGGAGTTTGGCATCAGCTTGCAAAACGTATTAAATTTAAGCTTTGCGGAGTTTTGCGAGCGGCTTAGCCGCGATGGTTTCAGGGATACGGCGGGCAAAAATTTTAAAATTTATCCGCGCCCGCAGAGCAAAATTTCAAACGCGCAAGCTCAAGAAGCGCAGGCTTTAAATTTAAAAGACG
>NZ_CALEDC010000153.1 GCF_937949835.1 uncultured Campylobacter sp. | reverse complement strand
GGGGTCGAATTTCGTGAAAATACATATTTTTGAAAAGAATTATTTTCAATAGTTAATTTTATAAAATGCCCTAAAATAGGCGTTTGAAAGGGCTGTGAAAATTAAGTTTAAGTTTCAAGCAGCAAAAATAACGCGAATTTGTCCGTTTTCGCTTAAGGAAAGTGTGAAAATTTAGGCGCGAGCCGTTTAAGTTTCGCGCGCAATTTCGGCTCGGTCTTGATAACTATTTGCTTAAAATCCTATGCACCTGCCTGCGCCTATGTCATAATCTACTGCAGGCGCGCTGCTGTGGGGCTTTGATAGCGCCCACTTACTCTCTTGACGAGGGGGCTATGACCCCACTCGGAATTTTCCGCCCAATACTGACGGTGTAGAGAAAAATTTCAAAATTTAGACTTTTTGTCCCGCGAAAGATACGAACACATTTTATTATCTGCTTAAAATTTAAGCCCGCATTTTTTTGTCCCACGATCTGCGAAACGAGCGTAAGCATTAGGGCTTTGCGCCTGCGGGAGAGGTGTCCGCCTGCATTTGTCCTGCCGGCGCAAATTCACGCCCAGGCTTCGGCGCCCTCGTAGTCCTCGTCCTCGTAGTCCGGCTCGTCAAATTCTCGCCCCACGATATATTGTTGTAAATACGCGAGCGCATCCATCAGGTCGTCCTCTTTGCTCTCGACTTCGCTATCGAAGCTAAGGAGTTGCGCCTCTAATTCGGTACTTGAGTCGATGCTTGCGTTGTGATAAATTTGCCCGGTGCGGTAATATGGCTCTAGGTTTGATATGCGGGTATTTTTTGCCTTTCCGCCGTGGCTAAGTTGATCAATGGGTAGGTGCACTCCCGTCATTTTTTGTATGATGTCAATCGTATAGAAAAAATCGTTTTGCATTCCGGCTTTTTCAATCCCTATCCTGGTGCAGCCGAATATTTGAAAAATTCGTATAATCTCGACGCTCTTCTCAAACGGTGTCCAGTGCCTGGCGCTGATGTCTATTATGAATCTGCGATTTCTGTTGTCGATAGCCGAGGTTATCATCGCTGTTTGGTCACGGCCGTTTGCGCTTGCCAGATCAATCGTTGTAAAAATTTGACATTTTGCAAGCTCTATTTTTTCGCCGCCTAGCGTTAAATTTATAGCCTTTCTGATTTGCAGCGTTCGTATGTTGACGCCGTCCGTAATGTTTAGCGCTTCCGGTTCTGCGCCGATGTCGTATTCTACGCGCTCGAAGTAGCGAAAATACTCGCGTTTGAAAATCGCTCTTTGCGGATCGATCGCCGCACACATATACTCTTGATAAAATTCATTTGCAAGCCCCTTT
>NZ_CALEDC010000152.1 GCF_937949835.1 uncultured Campylobacter sp. | reverse complement strand
TCGAGATCGCGCCGTGCCCCTCGATAAGCGAGCATCTGCGAAAGACGATGGGTACGACTGCAGTCGCTGCGGCAAAAGCGGTGAATTATACCAACGTCGGCACGGTGGAATTTTTGCTCGATGACTACAACAACTTCTATTTTATGGAGATGAATACCCGTATCCAGGTCGAGCACGGCATCACCGAGGAGGTCACGGGCGTTGATCTCGTCGTGCGCCAGATCCGCATCGCAAACGGCGAAATTTTAGAGCTTGAGCAAAGCGACATTAAGCCGCACGGCTACGCGATCGAGGCGCGTATTACCTCCGAAAACGTCTGGAAAAATTTCACCCCGGTTCCCGGCACCGTTAGCGATTATTATCCAGCACTTGGTCCTTCCGTGCGCGTCGATAGCCACATTTACAAAGGTTATAAAATTCCGCCGTTTTACGACTCGCTTTTAGCCAAGCTCATCATCAAAACCACCGACTACGACCTGGCCGTCAATAAGCTAGAGCGCGCGCTGAAGGAGTTTCGCATCGAGGGAGTGCGCACTATCATTCCGTTTTTGCTCAGCATTAGCAAATCGCGCGAATTCCGACTCGGCTTTTTCGACACGAGTTATGTAGAGAAAAATTTAGACAAAATTTTAGAAAACACTATGGACGATATGCAGCCGAATAAAAACGAAGCGATCGCCGCTATCGCTGCTGCGATGCGCAAATCGGCGCGGATTTAGGAAAGAGCATGGATTTTTTAGATAGCCTAAAAGATATAAAAAAGGATATGCTTAAGGACAAGGCGGCAAGCTCCGCGCCCAAAAAGCCTAAAAGGCCCAATCCAAATCGCGACGAGTTTAAAGATATTTTCAGAGATGATGATAGCGGGGGCGGCTTAGACGGCGTCGCAGAGGAATTTGACGTAGCCAAAGAGAGCATCGCCGCACGCGAAAAGCGTCTTAAAGACGAGTTTTTAAAATACGTGGACGCGGCGAATATCAAAAAGCTGAATGACTGAAATTCCATTTTGTACGCTGGATTTTGCCTGCCCCTATCTAGGCGGCAGAGTCGCACGCAGCGAGTATCTCTACATAAAAGACTGCGACTTTGAGTATAATTCAAGCTTAGTGCAGCACGGCTACCGCCGCTTCGGCAGGTATTTTCAAAAGCCCATTTGTGCGGGATGTGTGGAGTGCAAAAGTCTACGCATCGATGCCGCAAATTTTAAGTTTAGCAGATCGCACCGCCGCGTCTATAAAAATAATCGCACGACCGCCTATGTATGGCAATCTCGCCCGCTTTTAAACGATGCGCGTTTGGAGCTTTTCGCGCTTTATCACGACTACATGCATCTAAAAAAGGGCTGGCCTTTGCAAGAGATCGATTTCGAGCGATATGATGAAATTTACGTCCAGGGCCACGGCGACTTCGGCAAAGAAATTTCCTACTACGGCGAGGACGGGCGGCTTATCTGCGTCGATCTCATCGATATCGTGGATGACGGCATCAGCTCGGTGTATTGCTACTACGATCCGTATCTGCCGCATCTAAGTCTGGGTAAATTTTCGCTTTTAAAACAGATCGAGTTTGCCCAAGATCTGGGGCTGCGCTGGATTTATTTGGGCTATGCGGTAAAGCAGTGCCCGAGCCTAGCGTATAAATTTAGCTACGAGCCGTATGAAATTTTAAACTCATACACAGAGCTTGATGCTCCCGCCGTCTGGGAGGGGCGCATAGAGGAGTAGGTTCCGCGTGCGGATGCTCCGGAACAGCCTAGACATAGGCACTGCGTAAATGGTAAGCTTCACGCGTCCGTACAGCGACAGCGCGCAGGAGTCGAGATCATGCCGTCGCATAGAATTCGCTCGCGCGCAGATACGACGCGGTATGTTAAAAGCACGCCTCGGCGTCAAATATCGCGCTAAAATTTCGCGCGCTATGAGTCTTCAAGGCTTTTGAATCGCAGCGAGCGTTAAGATTTACGCTAAAATTTCGCGCCGCTCGGCCTGCAAAAATATCCGCAGCGATGAAATTTAAGGCGATGGAATTTAAAAGGAGGGCAGATGGATTTGCAAATTTTACGGCAGGATCGGCATTTGCATGTTGCAAGACGACAGACGCGGCTTTTGGGCGTACTTG